>CAUPZK010000002.1:0-88322 GCA_963515835.1 uncultured Aggregatibacter sp. | reverse complement strand
CTCGCGACCCCGACCTTGGCAAGGTCGTGCTCTACCAACTGAGCTATTCCCGCGTCATCATTTAGCAGTGCTAAACAACGGAGTGCATTTTACTCATTTATGATTGTGAGTCAAATAGAAATTTAAAAAAATTATTTAACTGCTTAAAAAAAATTCAACTTTCAAAATATACAAAATAAAAATAGGGTTAAAAACGACCGCACTTTATTTACGTAAGTCTTCTAGTAAGCTGTCTTTAGCCGCATTCAAATATTGCAACATAGACCAAATTGTTAAAATTGCAGCAACATAAAGAAGAATGATGGCAATGATTTCCATCGCAGTGTTATAACGCCATAATAATCCGCCTAATGCGAGCATTTGGGATGTGGTTTTTACTTTGCCTAGCCAAGACACAGCAACTTTACTGCGGCTACCTAATTCAGCCATCCATTCACGTAAGGCAGAAATAATAATTTCTCGTGAAATGACCACGATTGCCGGAATCGTAATCCAAAAAGTATGGTTATATTCCACCACCAATACCAAGCCTGCGACTACCATGATTTTATCTGCAACAGGATCCAAAAAGGCACCGAATCGGGTGGTTTGTTTCCATTTTCTTGCTAAGTAACCGTCAAGCCAATCGGTGACACCGGCAATGAAGAAAAGCAGAGTAGTTAAGAAAGGTGCCCAATCGAAAGGCAAATAAAAGGTAATAACAAAGAAAGGAATCAAAATAACACGAAAAATCGTAAGAAAAATGGGAATATTAAGTTTCATGATTCATTTTTGCTAGAGGTGAATGGTGCGCTTATTCTAAATCAGATTCGCCTCTTTTAAAATGCCAATTTAGAAATTTGATTTAAAAAGAAGCTAGTGATGATAAGAATTTAGCGTTAATATTTTTAACGGCAAAAACGACCGCACTTTTACTTGATTTTTTATTGTTTTATAGGATGTCATCATGTCAGAAAAATCTCTTGCAACCGCATTAGTTCATGCGGGTAGAAAAAAACGTTATACCCAAGGTTCTGTGAATCCGGTGGTACAGCGTGCTTCTTCTTTGGTTTTTGATTGCTTAGCCGATAAAAAACACGCCACAATTAATAGAGCAAAAGGCGAACTTTTTTATGGCAGACGTGGCACGTTGACACATTTTGCTTTGCAAGATGCGATGTGTGAATTAGAAGGCGGTGTAGGTTGTTATTTATATCCTTGTGGTGCAGCTGCTGTGACAAACAGTATTCTGTCCTTTGTGCAATCCGGTGATCACGTATTAATGACCGGCGCAGCTTATGAACCGACACAGGACTTTTGCAATATCATTCTGAAAAAAATGGGGATAACAACCACATATTATGATCCGATGATTGGCGAAGATATAGCCCGGTTAGTTCAACCGAATAGTAAAGTCTTATTTCTTGAATCGCCGAGTTCGTTAACCATGGAGGTGCCTGATATTCCCGCCATTGTGAAGGCTGTGAGAAAAGTTAATCCGGATATCGTGATTATGATTGACAATACGTGGGGCGGCGGTGTCCTTTTTAAAGCTTTAGAACATGATATTGATATTTCTATCCAGGCGGGAACAAAATATTTAGTAGGGCATTCTGATGTGATGATCGGTACCGCCGTGTCTAATGCGCGTTGTTGGGATAAATTGCGTGAGCATTCCTATTTAATGGGACAAATGGTAGATGCTGATAGCGCTTATACGACAGCTCGAGGTTTGCGCACGTTGGGTATTCGATTAAAACAACATGAGGAAAATAGCATAAAAGTGGCACAATGGTTGGCACAGCAACCTGAAGTCAAAGCGGTATATCATCCAGCATTGCCAAGCTGCCCGGGGCATGTATTTTTCCAACGAGATTTTCTTGGGGCAAGTGGCCTATTTTCATTTGAATTAAAACAAAGGCTTACTCAACAACAGCTGGAAGCATTTATGGATCATTTTGAATTATTTACGATGGCGTATTCTTGGGGCGGCTTCGAATCACTTATTCTTTGTAATCAACCGGAAGAAATTGCCCAAATTCGCCCGAATATTTCACGTAAATTAGAGGGAACGTTGATTCGTATTCATGTTGGTTTGGAAGATGTTGATGATTTAATTGAAGATTTAAATTCCGGATTTAAACGATTAAATGTAATTTAAAAATGTTTTTTCGTAAATTGACGTGGAAAAATGTGATCTGTGTCAGAAAATGGGGAGAAAAAATTGAACTTTTTATTGACGGTCTAATTTTTCTTTGGCAAGATTTAACCACTTCAAAAGAAGTAGCTTGGACTATTCGTAATTTGAAAAGTTCAAATTTACCTTAATAACAAGTAAAGTTCTGAAAAGGAATGAAGATTATGAAAAAGACAGTAATCGCATTAGCAATCGCTGCTTTAGCAGCAGCAGGCACTTCAAGTGCAGCAACAGTTTATAACCAAGATGGTACTAAAGTTGAACTTGGTGGTTCAATGCGTATTTTCTTAGGTAAATTAGGTGAAAACCAACGTGGTAATTTAGTTAACGATGGTTCCCGTATTAATATCAAAGCATCTAAAGCATTAGAAAATGGTTTATCTGCATTCGCAGGTTATGAATTGCGTTTTGAAAGAGATGCGCTTAAAAACAAACAAAAGGCTGAAAATGACTTTGGTGATCCAACAACCCGTAAATTATTTGTTGGTTTAGGCTTTGAAAATGTAGGTAAATTAAGCTTTGGTCGTCAATCAACCACAGCTGATGAGGTTGTAGGCGATAGCTTATACTATGATTCTGGAGCATTGAATCCATTAACAACTCGTTCAGACAAATCTGTTCAATTCCGTTCTGATGAATTTGGTGGCTTTAGTTTCGGCGTAGATTACTTGTTCGGTAATGCTGAGAAATACACTGTAAACAATTATAAGAGTGGTTACCAAGTTGGTGCATTCTATAATTACGAAATTGCTGATAACCACAAAGTTGATGCTGCTGCAGTTTATACAGTAGATCAATTTGACACAGCAGCAAGCTCTGAAACTAACCAAAAAAATCATACTTGGGCCTTAGCAACTCATTATCAATTGCAAGACCTAAAATTAGGTGCTGCTTATGGTCAAGGTGTTCATAAACATAGAACTCAAGATGATAAAAACAAATCTAAGTATATTTTCTTAGAAGCTAAATATGACTTAAATGGTCTTACCGGTATTCCATCAACTGTTGGTTTACAATGGGAACGTTTAGGCACAAAAGATGGTTATGACTATAAACATCAAGCTCCAACAGGTAAAACTATTAAAAACCACTACATTGCGGTTGTTGATTACAAACTTCACAAAAATGTAGTTTCTTATGTACAATATACTCGTGCTACTACAAAAGTTGACGCTGGTCAACGCACTAACGAAAATATCTACGGTGCAGGTTTACGTGTACACTTCTAATTTGAGTTAATACTCATTAAAAAGACCGACATTATGTCGGTCTTTTTTTTATACCTGAGTTTTTATGATTAAAAAAGTGCGGTAGAAATACTTAGAATTTCTACCGCACTTTGGTTTTAGATTTTGTTAACTTTACTTCGTTAGATCATCAAAGAAACGTTTTACACCATCGAGGAAGCTAGAGGATTTCGGGCGCTGTTTCGTTTGCCCTTCCAAGCTTTCTTCAAGCTTGCGTAGCAATGCTTTTTGTTCTTCGTTGAGTTTTACCGGTGTTTCTACCACAATTCGACAGATTAAATCACCGGCATAACCACTACGCGTAGAAGTAACACCTTTGCCACGCATACGGAATAATTTGCCGGTTTGGGTCTCTTCCGGGATTTTTAATTTAACGCGTCCATCCAATGTTGGCACTTCAATTTCACCACCAAGAGCAGCCATAGTGAAGCTAATCGGCACTTCACAATAAAGGTTGCTGCCATCACGCTCAAAAATGTGATGTGCTTTCACATGAATTACAACGTATAAATCGCCTGCCGGGGCACCATTTTCACCTGCTGCGCCTTCGCCTGATAAGCGCAATTGATTTCCTGTATCCACACCTGCCGGGATTTTTACGGAAAGGTTTTTCGGCTTATTCACTCTGCCATCACCGTGGCAAGTTTTACACGGTTTCTCAATTTTCTTACCGGTCCCATGACAGAAATGACAAGGTTGTTCTGTCACAAAGAAACCTTGTTGGCGGCGTAAGCGGCCAGCACCGTGACAATGTGGACAGGTTTCCACTTTTGAACCGGCCTCAGCCCCTGAACCATGACAAGTTTCACAAGGGGCAAGCGTATGAATTTTAATGTCTTTGGTCGTGCCTTTAACGGCTTCTTCAAGGGTGATTTCAAGGTCATAGCGTAAATCATCACCACGCACAACACGTTGGCGACCACGTCCGCCGCCACCGAAGATATCCCCGAACATATCGCCAAAAATATCGCCGAAATCTGCACCGCCAAAACCACCACCGCCGGCACCAAAACCTTGTTCAAATGCGGCATGTCCGTATTGATCATAGTTGGCCCGTTTTTGCTTATCGCTCAGTACTTCATAGGCTTCTTGGATTTCTTTAAATTTTTCTTCTTTCGCTTTATCACCTTGAGTTCTGTCCGGGTGATATTGCATAGCAAGCTTTTTATAGGCTCGCTTAATTTCCTTTTCATCGGCGGATTTAGAAACGCCGAGAAGTTCGTAGTAGTCTTGTTTTGCCATAATGTTTCAATTTTCCGTTTAAAATATCAAATGCTACTTCTATGATTATGTATTGTATTATATGAACAATAGTTTTAAACACCAAAATGATGTCAAAGGTAGAAATATCAAGAGCCAACACATGAATTTATTAAGGTATGACCCAGCTTATTTTCGTTTGTATATAGCCAAATGAAAATCAACAAACCAAAATGAGCCGTTCATATTTCTGTTACGATATGTTGTTGTTCAAAGAGGCAGGCTGAATTACCTGTCTTGAATGCCCTTATTTTGCTGCAGAGGAAGAAATAAAGTGATCGTCGACTTCTAAAATATTCAACATTGCATAAAAAAACGCAGATTGTCCTGATGCGGGACATATTATCGCCACACGACCTTCAAGTGCGGTCATTTTTTATAAAATTTTACGCACTTTGGGCTTAGCAATGTGGTGCAATGGCGATATAAATTTCTACTAAACCATCAGGGTGGTATTTTTCAAAATCCACCGAATAAGCCCGCTTAAGTAAACCTTGTTGTTCTTTTTTCCAGATCAGCTGCCATGTTTGATAAATTTCATCTATTTTACAGCGAAAAACTTCGTAGAAACTCAAATCTTCAATTTCAATCACCGGGATATCAGTCTCTAATACTGCTTCACTTGCAATCGCAAAATCATAGTCTGCTTGGTAATTCGCAGCATAATTAAAATAAATGCCATAACAATAGTGACCTTGTGGTAGTTTATCGAAATTGTTTTGCCAAAGGGTTGGGATGATCTTATTTGCTATGTTGTTATTTAAGCGTTGTTGTACGATTGGGTAGAGTTTTAGCGCCATTTGTTCTCCTGGTTTATTTTTTCTGACTTCACTTTTTTAAATAAAGTCAGAAAAAATTGTGGTTGATGAATACACCAAAAGGGCGTATTGCTACGCCCTTTTATTTTAGTGAGAGTGAAACTACTTATTATCTTTCACTTCTTCAAACTCAGCATCCACAACATCATCATTTGGTTTGCCGTTGCTTTGCGCTTGTTGTGGCTCACCTTGCGGTTGTGCTGTTTGTGCAAGTTTTTGTGCAACTTCGGCAAGGGCTTGAAGTTTGGCTTCAATCACTGCTTTGTCTTCGCCTTTTGCTGCAGCTTCTAAGTCGCTTAATGCGCTTTCGATAGCGGCACGATCTGCGGCTGGTACATTGTCACCGGCTTCACTTAATTGTTTGCGGGTGCTGTGTACAAGGTGATCTGCTTGGTTGCGGGCTTGTACTAATTCTTCAAATTTACGGTCAGACTCCGCGTTCGCTTCGGCATCGCGTACCATTTGTTGAATTTCTTCATCACTTAAACCGGAAGATGCTTTAATGGTGATTTGTTGTTCTTTACCTGTGCCTTTGTCTTTCGCAGAAACGTGGATGATACCGTCTGCATCGATGTCGAAGGTTACTTCAATTTGTGGCATACCGCGTGGTGCCGGGTTGATGCCTTCAAGGTTGAATTGACCTAAAGATTTATTGGCAGAAGCCTGTTTACGTTCACCTTGTAACACATGAATGGTTACCGCACTTTGGTTATCTTCCGCCGTTGAGAACACTTGCGATTTTTTGGTTGGAATCGTCGTGTTTTTCTCAATTAAGGTGGTCATTACACCGCCCATGGTTTCGATACCCAATGATAATGGGGTAACGTCTAACAACAATACGTCTTTCACATCACCGGCTAACACACCACCTTGTACCGCTGCACCAATTGCAACAGCTTCATCCGGGTTCACGTCTTTACGTGGTGCTTTGCCAAAGAATTCCTCTACTTTTTGTTGTACTAATGGCATACGGGTTTGACCGCCCACGAGAATAACATCATCAATTTGAGACGCTGTTAATCCGGCATCGTTTAGTGCAACTTTTACCGGCTCAAGGGATTTCGCCACTAAATCTTCCACTAAGGATTCTAATTTCGCACGAGTCAACTTGATGTTTAAGTGTTTAGGACCGGTTGCGTCCGCCGTGATGTAAGGAAGATTTACATCGGTTTGTTGTGCGGAAGAAAGCTCAATTTTTGCTTTTTCACCGGCTTCTTTTAAACGTTGCATTGCAAGCGGATCTTTGCGTAAGTCAATGCCTTGTTCTTTTTGGAATTCATCGACTAAATAGTTGATCACACGGTTATCGAAGTCTTCACCCCCTAAGTGAGTATCACCATTGGTTGCCAATACTTCAAAGGTTTTTTCGCCACCCACTTCATCAATTTCGATGATAGATAAGTCGAATGTACCGCCTCCTAAGTCGTAAACCGCGATAGTTTTGTTACCTTGACCTTTATCTAAGCCGTAAGCTAGTGCGGCTGCAGTAGGTTCGTTAATGATACGTTTAACTTCTAAGCCTGCGATACGACCCGCATCTTTGGTTGCTTGACGTTGCGCATCGTTAAAGTATGCCGGCACGGTAATAACCGCTTCAGTAACCGGTTCGCCCAAGAAATCTTCGGCCGTTTTTTTCATTTTTTTCAATACTTCGGCAGAAATTTGCGGAGGTGCTAGTTTGTCGCCTTTCACTTCAACCCATGCATCGCCATTATCGGCTTTTGTAATAGTAAATGGCATGATGTCGATATCACGTTTTACTTCAGCATCTTCAAAACGACGGCCGATTAAACGTTTGATGGCAAATAAGGTGTTTTTCGGGTTAGTCACCGCTTGGCGTTTTGCCGGTTGACCGACTAACGTTTCGTTATCATTTGTATAAGCAATAATTGACGGGGTGGTGCGATCGCCTTCTGCATTTTCAATTACGCGTGGTTTATCGCCATCCATCACAGCAACACAAGAGTTTGTTGTACCTAAGTCAATACCAATAATTTTTCCCATTTGTTTTCTCCTAATGAAATTTTAAATTCGGTGTAACGATTTACGGATTATAAAATGTGGATTGAATTTTGCATTTCAAGGCATTTATTTAAAAATTTTTTCAATGCCTGCAAAGTGCGGTTCAAAAATCAGATGGATTTTCTTCACTAGCGTTACCAAAACGTATTGTGAGAAAGGCACCTTGGCAGTTCAATCCTGATTCGCTTTGTAAAATGAGGATAAAAATAAGAGATTCAAGAGGAAAATAAAAATTTCGTGATCTTTTTTCTAAAGAACTAAATTCGTGTTAAATTAGCCATGTTGTTTCACCTTCTTATTTATTCATTAAGGACAAAGAGTATGAAAAAATCAGCGTTAGCATTGGGCGTTATTGTAGCACTAGGCGCGGCTTGGACCGGTGGTGCTTGGTACACCGGGAAAGTAGCAGAGACGGAATTTGCTCGACAAATTCAGCTTGCCAATAAAGATATTAATCAATCTGCGTATTCTTTAGGCTTGGATGTTCGATTTGATAATGTTTATTTTGAACGCGGTTTGTTTAGCTCCAAAACCAAATATGAAGTGCTTGTAACGAAACTTGATGATCCGAGCAAAACTTGGACGTTGCCGTTTGAAGGTACGTTATATCATGGCCCATTGCCGTTGAATCAACTGAGTCATTTCAATTTGGCGCCCCAAATGTTTTCCAGCGTGGATCAAATTACCAAAAACGAGACCACCACGCCTTGGTTTGATGCAACCAAAGGCAAAACTCCGATTAGCGTAACGACGTCGGTCAGTTATAGCCAAAGTGGTAATGCCAAAGTCGAATTGGTGCCGTTTGAGGCGGCTATGGACGATGGTATTTTGGCAGCTAGCGGACTTGATTTGACATTCGGTTTTGTGCGCGAAGGCATCAATAAATTGGATCTGGAACTTGATAAGCTCGCCTACAACGAATTTGACAAAAAAGGCGGCATTGAATTTGAGAAAGTAAAAATTGACGCTAATTACGAGCATATTCCGGAATGGGATTACCTTGCGACAGGCAAACAATTTATCTCCGGCGGGGCTATTAAAATCAACGGTACGGATGAGCAAGGCAAGTTAAATAGCTTTGGTGTTAAAGATTGGAAAATGGATTTTGACACGGTAAGAAAAGAGAAATTCTTGGATTCTGCTGCCAAAATGGCATTTAATGGTTTTACCTTCAATCAAGGCGAGTTCGGTGATTTAACCGTTGATATGGCGTTAAACCACATTGATGGTGAGATCCTTAACCAATTCATTCAAGTTTATAACGATTCTGCTAAACAACCGCATGATGAATTGAGTGATGAGGAAGTGCGGATCACGAAAAAATTCATTGATTCTCAACCGCAGTTTATTTTTAATCCGACACTTAACAATAAAGCCGGTAAGCTAGCTTCCAATTTAGATATTTCTATGGCAAGTGCTGATTTTGAAAATGCTATCAGCCAAGGAAAGATTTTCAGTTTGTTCAACCACTTTATTTTCAAAGTGGATGCTAATAAAGAGGCGCTAATTGAGGAAGCTGCGGTGATATTGCAGTTAGACCAACTTGATAAAGAACACGCAACTAAAGTGGCAACAGAACAAGTTAATTTAGGCGTTAAAAATAGTGTGCAGCAAGGTATTCTGGTTGAGGACGGAAAATCCGTTAAACTCGATCTTGTGCTAGAAAAAGGTGAGCTTAAATTAAACGGAAAAGAGATTCCGGAAGAACAGGTGGCTTCAATGTTATTCTTACTGGTGATGTCAATGGGGCAGTAGTTTATATTGATATCACTCGATAATATTAAGCATACAAAGTGCGGTCGATTTACAAAACGTTTTGAATTTCGACCGCACTTTCTGTTTATAGCGACTTTACTTATCAGAGAATAAATTGATGTAAAACCGTGAGTTAGTTCACAAAATTACAAATAACCGTTTGCTTTATAATGTCATGTTGCTATCCTTAGCCCTAACAAAAATAAGTGCTATACAAATAGCCAAACATATTTTGCTTTCCGAGTAGTGCCTCCTGTGAGGCACTTTTTTTTACCCAATTTTTCTCAGTCTTGATGGCATGGTTTTAAGCATAAAAAAATCCCGCCATAAAAAGCGGGATGTGATTTATTAATGAGATTACATTTTCTCGACAGTTTTAATGCCGAGTAAATCCAATCCTTGTTTTAGCGTTCTTTCTGTTAACAACGCCAGTTTTAAGCGACTGAGTTTCACTTGCTGATCGTCGTGATTTAAAATCGGGCAATTCTCGTAGAAAGAAGAGAATGCACCGGCTAATTCGTATAAATAAGCACAAAGCACATGCGGCGTACCGTCTTTTCCAACCACTTGAACCGCTTCTTCAAATTGCAATAATTTGATTGCCAAAGCACGTTCTTTTTCATCTGTAATACTTAATTTGGCTTGTTCCACTTCGCTTAGAGCAATTTGGCTACGATTGAAAATCGAACGAATGCGGGTGTAGGCATATTGCATATAAGGTGCCGTGTTGCCTTCAAAGCTCAACATATTGTCCCAGTCGAATACATAATCCGTGGTGCGGTTTTTTGATAAGTCCGCATATTTCACCGAACCGATACCAACGGCTTCAATGACATCGGCTTTTTCTTGTTCAGAAAGTGCGGTGGATTTTTGCGAAATTAATACGCCCGCACGTTCAATGGCTTCGTCTAATAAATCGGCCAGTTTCACGGTGTCACCACTACGGGTTTTGAACGGTTTGCCGTCTTTACCTAACATCATGCCGAAGTTTTTGTGTTCTAGTTGGAAACTGTCCGGCACATAGCCTGCTTTACGAGTAATCAGCCAAGCTTGTTGCATATGTTGGCTTTGGCGCGTATCGGAGAAGACTAATGCACGGTGAGCTTTTAAGGTTTCGTAACGGTATTTAGCGGCAGCAATGTCAGTGGTGGTGTAAAGGAAGCCGCCATCTTTTTTTTGTACAATAACGCCCATTGGGTCGCCGTCTTTATTTTTGAATTCATCCAAATAAACCACTAATGCGCCGTCATCTTCTACAGCCAAACCTTGTTTTTTCAGCTCTTCAACAATGCTCGGCAACATTGGATTATACAAGCTTTCACCCATCACATCTTTGTCTGTTAAGGTTACGTTGAGACGATCGTAGTTGTGTTGGTTTTGTTGCATCGTGATCTTCACCAGTTTTTGCCACATGGTACGGCAATATTCATCGCCACTTTGTAATTTCACCACGTAATTACGGGCTTTTTCGGCAAATACCGGATCTTCGTCATAATGTTTTTTGGCCGCGCGATAAAAGGCTTCTAAATCGCTCAATTCCATTTCACTGGCATGTTCGTTTTCCATTTTTTCCAAATAGGCAATGAGCATACCGAATTGCGTTCCCCAGTCGCCCACATGGTTAGCACGGATAACGTGGTTACCTAAAAATTCGAGTGTGCGTACGACTGCATCACCGATAATGGTTGAACGCAAATGTCCCACGTGCATTTCTTTGGCAACGTTTGGGGAGGAATAGTCCACCACGACCGTTTGTTTTTCCGGATTGTGTACACCTAATTTCGGGTCTTGCACGGCACGGTTAATATTTTCTGCCAGCCAAGTGTTTTTTAGAAAAATATTAATAAATCCCGGACCGGCAATTTCCGTTTTTTCTGCAATGTCTTGTAATTCGGCTTTGTCTAATACGCTTTGCGCAAATTCACGTGGGTTTAAGCCCAATTTTTTGGCAGCGGGCATGATGCCGTTAGCTTGATAGTCACCAAATTGCACTTTGCCCGATTGGCGAACGAGGGCTTCACATTGTGCGTCGGCACCGGCAGCGATCATCGCCTGTTTAATTTTTTCAGATAAAATAGATTGAATATTCACGACTGAACCTTAAATTCTTTTGAGGGATAAAAATAGCGGATATAATACCGTTCTTTCACTTTTCAGAAAAGCCAAAAAGGAAAATTATGTCGTGTCATTTGCCCCATAAAATATTTGAAAAACAGACCGCACTTTTGGCTGACTTTCAGGATTTTGAGCAAAAGATTCAGGTGCTTGCCGCGGAGATTCATTTAGATCTTAGCCAATATGAAATCGATCATCTGTCATTGCGTGTGAATTACGAACAAACGGCAAATACGTGGTTAACCCGATTGTTAGCGTATGGCTCGGTGTTGAGCGATAACCTGATTAACGGTAGAGTGATTTATTTGATTCAGTTACATGAGCCTTTGCGTTTGGCGCAACAATGGATAGATGTAGTGGAATTACCGTTTCCTAAAGATAAACATTATCCGCAGGAAACCTGGGAGCACATTGAAGTGGTTGTTCCATTTTTACCCAATGAAACCGCTGCAGAATGGTTAGCAAGAATAAAAAATACATTTTTTTGGAACCAACCTGAACGTTTTACAGTCAAAACGAGCGAATCGAAAGGGGATGGTGAAAAACTGCTCAATTTATCTGTTGCAGTAAGTTTTTTAGATAAAACGCAGAATCCTAGTTGTATTAAGTTCCATCCATACAGTATCAAACAAATTGTGAGCGTAGTTTGATTATGTAAAGCGGTTTTAATAAAATCAGATTCATCGTTTATTTATCAAAAAATAAATAAGCAAAATAGAAAGGTTAATTTCGTATTTAAGGAGCGTTTATGAAAAAGATCGCATTAGCTGTTTTGATGAGCTTAACTCTTGTTAGTTGTGCCAATGAAGATATTTATGGCGGTAACGTCTATTCGGGCGCTCAAGCGAAAGAAGCCCGTTCGATTAGTTACGGCACCATTGTTTCCACCCGCCCGGTGAAGATTCAGTCGGATAATCAAGGCGTGGTCGGTACGATCGGTGGTGGCGCAATTGGCGGTATTGCCGGTTCAGCGATCGGTGGTGGCACAGGCAGGGCATTAGCTACAGCCGTGGGAGCCGTTGCCGGTGCTGTTGTCGGCAGTAAGGTTGAAGAAAAAGCCAGCCAAGTTAGTGCCATTGAAATGGTTATTCGCAAAGATGACGGCAAAGAAATTGTTGTGGTGCAAAAAGCCGAGGCGAATCTCGTGCCAGGTGCGCGTGTGCGTATTGTTGGTGGCTCACGTTTGAACGTTTCCGCACTTTAATTTAACTAAGATGAGAAAGGCTTTTGAAATAGCTCGAAAGCCTTTTTTATTGCCTAAACTTCAATAACATTTCTATTCTGTGCTAGAATGCCCCGATTTTTTTATTTCCCTTTCCATTTTCCTTCGAAGGTTAAAGAATGAAACCCTCTATTATCAATAAATTAGATAGCTTAAAAGAACGTTATGAAGAGCTGGAAGCGTTGCTAGGCGATGCTTCTGTCATTAGTGATCAAGATAAATTCAGAGCCTATTCCAAAGAATATGCGCAACTTGAAGACGTGGTGAAAAGTTTTAGCCGTTGGAATCAGCTCAATGCCAATTTAGAAGAAGCACAGCTCCTACTTAACGATCCGGAAATGAAAGAAATGGCACAAATGGAGATTGAAGAATCCAAAGCCGAACTGGAACGAGTAGAACAACATTTACAAATTCTCTTATTACCGAAAGATCCGAACGACGAATATAACTGCTACCTTGAGATCCGCGCCGGTACCGGGGGCGATGAGGCTGGGATTTTCGCCGGCGATCTTTTCCGTATGTACAGTCGTTATGCGGAAACCAAACGCTGGCGCGTTGAAGTGCTGAGTGAAAACGAAAGCGAGCAGGGCGGATTTAAAGAAATTATTGCCCTTGTGAGCGGTGAGGGGGTTTACGGCCAATTAAAATTTGAATCAGGCGGACACCGTGTACAACGTGTACCGAAAACTGAGTCACAAGGGCGTATTCATACCTCGGCGTGTACTGTTGCGGTGATGCCGGAATTGCCGGAATCGGAAATGCCGGAAATTAACCCGTCAGATTTACGTATTGACACCTATCGTGCCTCCGGTGCGGGTGGTCAGCACATCAATAAAACCGATTCCGCCGTGCGTATTACGCATATTCCAACCGGCATGGTGGTGGAATGTCAGGATGAGCGTTCACAACATAAAAATAAAGCTAAAGCCTTGTCCGTGCTGGCTTCCCGTTTAGTACAACAAGAACAGGAAAAATTGGCGCAAGAGCAAGCGGATACCCGTCGTAACCTTTTGGGTTCCGGTGATCGTTCTGACAAGATTCGTACCTACAATTACCCACAAGGGCGTGTGACTGATCACCGCATTAACCTGACGATTTATCGTTTAGATGAAGTGATGAATGGTAAAATTGATGACTTGATTCAGCCGATTATCACCGAATATCAAGCGGATCAGTTGGCGGCATTGTCCGAACAGAATTAACGAGAGAACGAGCTTAACGGCTCGTTCATTTTTATTGAACAAACATGAACTACCAACAATGGCTGCAGCAAGCCGCGCAAGCGTTAAATCAAGCCAATCCCGCTGAAAATGGTAAAACCGATGCACAAGTGTTATTGCAATCTGTGACGCAAAAATCACGTGCATTTATTTTGGCTTTTGGCGAGACGCAGCTGGATGAAAAAACACAAGAAAAACTCACCGCACTTTTATCCCGTCGTTTGCAAGGTGAGCCCATCGCTTATCTTCTCGGTGAAAAAGAATTTTGGTCGTTGCCATTAAATGTCTCAGCAGGCACGCTGATTCCGCGTCCGGATACCGAAATTTTGGTGGAAAAAGCCGTGGCGATTGCCACAGAGGCGTTACAAAAGTGCGGTCAACATTCTCAACGTTTTCGTATTTTAGATTTGGGCACCGGCACGGGTGCGATTGCCTTAGCGTTAGCCTCTGAACTGAAACCCATTGCGCAAAAACAGCATATTCAACTAGAAATTATCGGCGTGGATGTCATGCCGAATGTAGTGGCGTTGGCGACATCCAATGCGGAAAAAAATCAGTTAGACGTCAGTTTTTTACAAAGCCATTGGTTTGAGAAGGTGACAGGTACATTTGATTTGATTGTGAGTAATCCGCCTTATATTGATGCAAAGGATGAACATTTAACCCAAGGAGATGTACGCTTTGAGCCCTTGTCGGCATTAGTGGCGGAAGACGAAGGCTATGCGGACTTACGTTATATTATCGCCAATGCTCCTAAATTTATGCGGGCTGGCGGTTATCTGTTGGTGGAACACGGTTGGCAACAAGGGGAAAAAGTGCGGTCGATTTTCCAAGAGAATTCTTGGACATCGATTGAAACTTTACGGGATTACGGAAATAATGAGCGCGTAACCTTAGGTTGTTGGGCTCAAATTGAAAATAAATAAGGGAGACATATGCAAAATAAATGCATTCAATTAGGCGATATTCAAATTGCCAACGATAAACCCTTTGTCTTATTTGGCGGCATGAATGTGCTCGAAAGCCGCGATATGGCAATGCAAGTGTGTGAAAAATATGTGGAAGTGACGCAAAAATTGGGCGTGCCTTATGTGTTTAAAGCCTCTTTTGATAAGGCAAACCGTTCTTCCATTCATTCTTATCGCGGCCCGGGCATGGAACAGGGCTTGAAAATTTTTGCTGAGTTAAAGCAAACATTCGGTGTAAAAATCATTACGGATGTACATGAAATTTACCAATGCCAACCGGTTGCCGAGGTGGCGGATATTATTCAGTTACCGGCATTTCTTGCTCGTCAAACAGATTTAGTCGAAGCGATGGCGCGCACCGGTGCGATCATTAATGTGAAAAAACCGCAATTTTTAAGTCCGGGACAAATGGGCAATATTGTGGAAAAAATTGCAGAATGCGGCAATGATAAGGTGATTTTGTGTGATCGTGGCACGAATTTCGGCTATGACAATTTAATTGTTGATATGCTGGGTTTCAGCGTGATGAAAAATGTCTCTAAAGGTTGCCCAGTGATTTTTGATGTGACCCATTCATTGCAATGTCGTGACCCGTTTGGCGCTGCCTCCGGTGGCCGTCGTGCGCAAGTTACCGAACTTGCCCGTGCCGGTTTAGCGGTTGGCTTGGCAGGCCTATTCCTAGAGGCGCACCCGGAACCGAGCAAAGCCAAATGCGATGGTCCGTCAGCGTTACCGTTAGATAAATTGGAAGCCTTTGTTTCACAAATGAAAGCCGTGGATGATTTGGTGAAATCCTTCCCTGAATTAGACACCTCTAACTAGTCTCTTCAATATTCAATATATTGTGCATAAAATTCTTTTTATGCACTATATAGGCGATAAAACATGAATTTTATGAAATTAAATTGCACTTTTTCTGGATTTTTTCTTCATTTTACGCTAGGATTCAGCAAAGTTTTGTCAATGAATCTCTATTTAAATAAAAAATTTAATGTTTATGTTTAAAAAATTTTTGATGATTGTTCCTTTATTTGTTTTGACGGCATGTTCAAATTCTACAAAGAATGTTGCAGCTTCAGTGCAAGATCAAGAACAGTTAAACCAATTAATTCATGCGCAACTGAAAACGAATAAGCCGCATCAATATTCTGAAGTAATGGATAAACGACTTGCAAACGTATATCAAGAATGGGCGGGCACCCGTTATCGTTTAGGTGGTCTCACGAAAGGGGGGATTGATTGCTCCGGTTTTATGCAAACTACTTTTTTAAAAGCTTATGGTTTAGCATTGCCTCGTTCTACATCTGAACAACGTCATGTCGGTACAAAAATTGAAAAAAGTGAATTAAAAGTTGGTGATTTAGTTTTCTTCCGTAAGAATAATCATGTTGGCGTGTATATTGGTGGTGATAAATTTATGCATTCTAGTACAAGTCGTGGCGTGATTATTGAGTCATTAAATGACGATTACTGGGCAAGAACTTATACCCAATCTCGTCGAGTGCTTTAAGTTTATTTTCTGAAACATAAAAGAGCGGTCAAAAGTGTTAGCATTTTTGACCGCTCTTTTATTTGAGATGCAGGTAGTTATTTTATTAGGCGGCAAACCGGAGTGTATTTTTACGTTGTAGTTGATGAATGACGTTGGTTACAGTGCCTACAATCGGTAGTTCTCGCCAATTGGTTGTTTTAATATTTTCCATTTTAGAGTCCAAAGATAAGAAAATAAATTCCCCGTTGTTGTGTGCAATAAACTCATATACGTGAAATTCATTGTTTACTTCAAGGACGATCAATTCGTCTAAAAATAATTCCTCATTATTTTCTACGACCAACATATCACCTTCTTCAATTCCCCAGGCGAGCATATTGGGATTTGTCATTCGAATAAAACATGTTTGTTGAGGACGTTTAATGCAGTACAAGTTGAGATCAAGTTTTTTATTGAAACCACGATTTTCTTGTTTCATATCTTCAAAAAAAGGCATGGGTTGATAAGAAAATATATGATCGTTTTGGGCAAAAACATTGTGATGGTAGTTCATATCTGCTCCTCAGTAAAATAAACTGTATTTTTATACAGCCAAATATACTGTTTTTATATCCAGTAAGTCAACAGGTGAAAAATAAATTTTTGAATTATTTTTTCGATAGGATAATGTAGGAATTATTGTTTTCTAAAAAAGTATTAGGTTTATTGGATTTAATCTAAAGAAATTCATCAAAATTTCTATAAACTTAATGAAAGTTAAATGTTCGTATTTATTTTATCAAAAAATTCCGCTATCTTTATTGCCCTAGGGGAATCAGTTTTGATTCTAAGATCAACCGCAAGTGATTGCATAACTCTCGTTAACTTATTATGAATATGTCTCGTTTAATTTCACTCTTCTTCCAAGGCAGTTTGGTCAAACGTATTGCTGTTGGTTTAGTGTTAGGTATTTTGGTTGCACTCATTACGCCTATGTTACAACCGACATTAGGTTTTAACTTGGCTGAAAAAGTTGGTGTGTTAGGTCAAATTTTTGTTCGTTCACTACGTGCTGTTGCACCATTATTGATCTTTGTTTTGGTTATGGCGGCAATTGCCAATAAGAAAGTGGGCTCCAAAACCAGCATGAAATCCATCATTGTGTTGTATTTGGTCGGTACTTTCTTAGCTGCATTAGTTGCTGTTATTGCAGGGTTCTTGTTCCCAACAGAAGTGGCATTATCAGTGAAAGAAGATATTTCCGCTGCACCCAAAGGTGTTGGAACCGTATTGTTAGATTTAATTTTCAATATGGTAGACAACCCGTTAAATGCCTTATTTAAGGCGAATTTCATTGGCGTATTAACTTGGTCTATTGGTTTAGGTTTGGCCTTCCGTCATGCTTCTGATGCAACTAAAACCGTGATTTCTGATATTTCTGAAGCGGTATCCAAAATTGTTTATGTCGTTATTTCATTTGCACCAATTGGAGTATTCGGTTTAGTTTCTGAAACATTAGCGGATAAAGGCTTAATGGCATTAGGTGGCTATATTCAATTACTAAGTGTGTTGGTCGGTTCCATGTTGTTTGTGGCTTTTGTTGTGAATCCTGTTTTAGTTTTCTGGAAAATCCGTCGTAATCCGTATCCACTGGTTTGGACTTGTTTGCGTGAAAGTGGCGTAACCGCATTCTTTACCCGTAGCTCTGCAGCGAATATTCCGGTGAATATTAATCTTGCTAAACGCCTGAATTTAGATGAAGAAACGTATTCTGTTTCTATCCCATTGGGTGCAACCATTAATATGGCCGGTGCTGCGATTACCATCACGATTTTAACGCTTGCGGCCGTGCATACCTTAGGTATTGAGGTTTCTTTTGGTAGCGCGATTTTATTAAGTCTTGTTGCCAGTTTATGTGCTTGTGGTGCTTCCGGGGTTGCCGGTGGTTCATTATTGTTAATTCCATTAGCATGTAGCCTATTTGGAATTTCTGATGATGTTGCGGCACAAATGATCGGGGTTGGTTTCATTATCGGTATCTTACAAGATTCTACAGAAACCGCACTTAACTCATCTACTGACGTACTTTTCACTGCAGCCGCTTGCATTGCAGATGAAGAGAAAAAGTAGAAGATAAAATCGCATGATATAAAATACGAAAAAGGATAGAAATTCATCTATCCTTTTTACTTTTTATTTCGCACGGTATATTCTTTTAACCCATTACTTATTAATTTAGATAGAGGTCATTTGAATGAAATTATTTGTTTCTATTTTTTTATCGTTCCTCTTTGCAAGCAATGTAGTTGTTGCAGCAGAAAAAACGCCTCAAGGAATGCCGAATCAACTCGAACAACAAGTTGATAAAAAAAACTCAAATGTGCAAAGTGTTTCCTTGGGCGTTTTTCAAAATTATGTTGTTGTAGGTGTTGAAGGGCGGGAGATTGCGGTCGATGACAATAATCAGGCTTATGTCTTGGTCAAATTTACAGTTGAGAATAAAAGCAATAAACCAATAAAATTTCTTCAATGGCTAAGTGTCTATACATACGATAAACAAATTGTTCATTTACAAAGCGTGCCATTAAGTTTTGCTCAACCAATGGCGCCTGCGGCTAAGGCTGATATTAATTTGCGAATTCCATTTAATAAAGTGCCGAATGAATATCGCTCTTTATTTAGTAATGTACAAGAAAACTTAATGATTTATGCCGTGCCGGAAAATGTTGTGTTTGCGGATGGACAAAAAATGAATGTTAAAAATTAAACACTGTTTTTTTATCCAGTAATTTATGCTAAAGTGCGGTTAGAAAATAACATGTTTTTTAACCGCACTTTTTTATGCCTGATTCTCTTTCCTACAAGCCTAGAAAAATTATTCACATTGATATGGACTGTTTTTACGCTTCCATTGAAATGCGTGAAAATCCTACATTGGCGGATAAACCTGTTGCTGTTGGTGGAAGACCAGAGCAACGAGGCGTGTTGACAACATGTAATTACATTGCCCGCAAGTTTGGGCTACACAGTGCAATGCCAACCGCACAGGCGCTAAAATTGTGCCCTCATTTGGTTTTACTGCCGGTTAACATGCCTCTATATCGCGAGGTTTCCCGTCAAATTCATCAAATTTTCCAGCGTTATACGACGATCATTGAACCGCTTTCTTTAGATGAGGCTTATTTAGATGTAACCGATTGTGATAAATGTGCCGGTTCGGCAACTTGGATCGCACAAGATATTCGCCAAGCCATTTGGGATAAGCTTCGGTTAACCGCTTCTGCCGGTATTGCACCATTAAAATTTTTAGCCAAAATCGCATCTGATCAAAATAAACCGAACGGGCAATTTGTGATTGAGCCCAAAGATGTCGATGAGTTTGTCGCTCATTTGCCACTTAAAAAAATTCCAGGTGTAGGCAAAGTGACTTCGGAAAAATTACTGCAAATGGGCTTAGTATGTTGTGCAGATGTACAAAAAATTGATCGACATATCTTGTTAAACGCATTGGGTAAGATGGGGCAACAAATTTGGTCGTACAGCCATGGTATTGATGAGCGAATGATTCATCCTCATCGAGAGCGTAAATCCATTGGTGTTGAAACGACATTATTGACGAATATTACTGCCTTGGAACAGGGAATTGCCGTGTTGGATGAGTTATATGCTCAATTAGTAAAACGAGTGCAACGTTCTGCTGCTAATATTCCTTTTTCACAGTTGAGAAAAATCGGCGTGAAACTGAAGTTTGAAGATTTTCAGGTGACGACCTTAGAGAAAAGTGCGGTAGTTTTTTCGAGAGAAAATTTTCAACAGCTGCTAAGTCAAATTTGGCAACGGAGACAGGGGAGAAGTATTCGTTTAATTGGCTTGCATGTCATGTTGCCGGAAGAAAATCATTCAGGGCAAATGAGCTTGTGGGGATTTTCTGAAGAGGGTGATAAATAACCTCCTTTCTTTATGCTTTCTTTTTGGCAGACTATAGAAATTCTCTTATAATACACCGCACTTTTTACCTAAACGGTAAGCGAATAATCTATGAAATTAACAGCAAATCATAAAACACTCGATCTTTCTACCCCTAAAATTATGGGGATCCTCAATTTCACCCCGGATTCTTTTTCTGATAGCGGTAAATTTTTCCAATTAGACAAGGCGTTGTTCCAAGTAGAAACGATGTTGAATCAAGGAGCATCGATTATTGACATTGGGGGAGAATCCACTCGTCCGATGGCAGAAGAAGTAACGTTAGAACAGGAACTTGAGCGGGTTGTTCCTTTAGTGGAGGCGGTGAGAAAACGGTTCGATTGCTGGATTTCAGTGGATAGCTCCAAAGCACAGGTGATGCAAGAGGCCTCTAAGGTGGGCATGGATTTGGTTAATGATATTCGCGCTTTACAAGAACCTGAAGCATTACAAACTGCCGTTCGTTTGTCATTGCCTGTGTGTATTATGCATATGCAAGGACAGCCGCGAACAATGCAGCTCAATCCGCATTACGATGATGTGGTAGCGGATGTTTTAAAATTTATGCAACAGAGAACGGAACAATGTTTGGCTTCTGGAATCAAAAAAGAAAATCTGATCTGGGATCCCGGCTTTGGTTTTGGCAAAAGCGTGCAACATAATTATGCTTTGTTACAACAATTTTCTGTTTTCTGTGAACAAGGGTATCCGGTGTTAGCAGGAATTTCCCGTAAATCCATGATTGGTGCCGTATTGGATAAGCCTGTAGAACAACGGACGGTGGGCAGTGTGGCTGCCGCATTAATTGCGTCGATGAAAGGTGCCCGTATTTTGCGCGTGCATGATGTCGGTGAAACGGCGGATGCGCTTAAAATTTGGCTTGCAACGCAAAATGCTTAAATACGTAGTTGTGCTGTCGGACAGCTAGCTGTCTTATCGGAAGAACGACAGCATAAAATAATAAATAACATTTTTATTGAGAAGGAATTGAAAATGGCGGAACGTAAATATTTTGGGACGGATGGTGTGCGTGGCAAAGTTGGTAGCCATCCGATTACGCCTGATTTTGTTTTAAAACTCGGTTGGGCTGCTGGTAAAGTGTTAGCGACACAAGGATCTCGCGTCGTGCTGATTGGTAAAGATACCCGAATTTCGGGCTATATGCTTGAATCTGCCCTTGAAGCCGGTTTAGCGGCAGCCGGTTTATCCGCTGCATTCACCGGCCCAATGCCGACGCCGGCGATTGCTTATTTAACCCGCACTTTCCGCGCGGAAGCCGGTATCGTGATTTCCGCTTCCCATAATCCGTATTATGACAATGGGATTAAATTCTTTTCTACACAAGGGACGAAATTACCCGATGATGTGGAAGAAGCCATCGAAGCCATGTTGGAGCAACCGATGGACTGTGTTGAATCTGCCGAATTAGGTCGAGCCAGCCGAATTAAAGATGCGGCAGGCCGTTATATTGAATTCTGTAAAAGTACATTTCCTGCTCACTTGAGTTTAGAGGGATATAAAATTGTGGTGGATTGTGCCAATGGCGCAACCTACCACATTGCGCCGAATGTCATGCGTGAATTAGGTGCGGAGGTCATTGAAATTGGCACCCATCCGAATGGCATGAATATTAATGAAAAATGCGGTGCAACGGATATTAAAGCGTTGCAACAAAAAGTGTTAGAAGCGCAAGCGGATGTCGGTTTAGCGTACGATGGTGATGGCGACCGTTTAATTATGGTGGATCATCTCGGTAATAAAGTCGATGGTGACCAAATATTATTTATTATTGCGCGTGAAGCCTTGCGTGAAGGGCGTTTGCAAGGCGGTGTCGTAGGCACCTTAATGAGCAATATGAGTCTTGAACTTGCCTTAAAACAATTAGCCATTCCGTTTGTGCGCGCCAATGTGGGCGATCGTTATGTGTTGGAACAAATGCAAGAACGCGGTTGGGGCTTAGGCGGTGAAAACTCGGGGCATATTATTATTGCTGATCGCAATACGACCGGAGATGGCATTATCGCTTCTTTAGCCGTGTTGACAGCAATGGTAAAACATCATTTGTCGCTGAACGAATTAGCCGATGCAGTTAAATTATTCCCACAAGTGTTAATTAATGTGCGTTTTGCCGGGGGTAATAACCCATTAGAAAGCGATGCCGTGAAAGCGGTGGCTGCCGAGGTTGAAAAACGTCTGGCCGGCAAAGGACGTATTTTACTGCGTAAATCAGGCACTGAGCCGTTAATTCGCGTGATGGTGGAATGTGAAGACGGCGCATTGGCTCAGCAATGTGCAGAAGAAATCGCGGAAGCGGTGAAGGCCAATTAATCGTTAAGGTCGTTATCAATGCATTTATTTATTATGCGTCATGGCGAAGCGGAATTGATGGCGAATTCGGATAAAGCGCGTCATCTTAACGCTAACGGTAGAGAACAATCCCGACTTCAAGGAATGTGGCTAAAATCCACCGCACTTGAGTTCGATAAAGTCTTGGTGAGCCCTTATACCCGTGCTTTAGAAACTTTTGATGAAATTAATCAGGTGTTTAAGCAACAACTTTCCGATAAATTGGAAGTATGGGAAGGCATTACGCCTTATGGTGATTCCGGCTTGGTCAGTTCTTATGTGGCTTTGTTGGAAAAAGAAGGGCACCGTAACCTCCTGCTGATCTCTCATTTGCCTTTGGTGGGGGATATTGTGAAGGAATTGTGCGGTCGCAATCCGGCGAGTTTTTATCCTGCCACGATTGTCAGTGTTTATATGGATAATCGGAATACTGAAGTTAAAGAAATAAAATATTTCAGTAAAACGAAATAAAAAACATTTCTTTTTATATCGTTTTGTTACAGACTGTAAACGCCTTGCAAAATTGGTTTGTGAGGCGTTTATTCTTTTATTCATTAGGAGCTACTATGAAAAAATCAGTATTAACCGCCTTAGTCTTAGGTGCAGTATTAAGTGTTACTGCGTGTGATGATAATAAAGTTTCACAACAAGTTGAGCAGGCTAAAGCCAGTGTTTCAGATGCGAAAGAAGCGGTAGTCAGTGCAGCACAAGATGTAAAAACGGCAACCGTTGAAGCTGTCAAAGAAACAAAAGACGCTGTAGCAGCAAAAGCTGGCGAAATGAAAGAAGCCGCTGCTGAGAAAGTCACTGAAGCAAAAGAAGCTGCAGCTGAAAAAATGGATGCAATGGCAACCAAAGCAGGAGAAATGAAAGACGCTGCGGCTGAGAAAGTGGCTGAAGCAAAAGAAACTGCAGCTGAAAAAATGGATGCAATGGCAACTAAAGCAGGTGAAATGAAAGACGCAGCTGCTGAGAAAGTGAGTCAAGCTGCGGATGCGGTATCTGAAAAAGCAGCTGAAGTGAAAGATGCCGTAAAAGAACGCACTGAAAATAAATAAAAGGCAGATTTCCTGCTTTTAGAATGGGATGAAAACTAATTTATCCTTTTCAGCAAAAATCCTGACTGAACGATATAAAAATTCAGTTGGGATTTTTTCTTTGTGTAAGAAACGGCTATTTACCGCTAAAAATTCGGCATCTAAATATTGTGCATAGATTGCACCGGAATTGCTGTTGACCCCTGCCATGGCGCGTCCTAATAATTCGCCATAAATATGAATATTGCCGTCTGCTGCGACTTCAGCGCCTTGTTCTACGTCGCCATGAATAATCAAATCACTGTTTTTCGCATAGATGACCTGCTTATCAATAACACTGTGGGTTATGACTTTGGTCGGCAGACTACGAGGCTCGGGAAGTATTTCTGAAAGATTATCAATGTTGCCTAAAATCGGTAAATCGGCAGTTAAAATTAATTCTCTTTGTAGATGATTTTGCCAGTCGGCAACCCCAATGACGTGAATGTGATATTCGGCAAGTAGTGCTTTTAGTTCGGTTAGATTTACTTTTTCCAGCATAGGATTGAATTGCAAAATCACTTCAATATTTTTAAATAATGAAGGGGACGTTTTGCTTTTCTTTGTCAATGCGCGCTTAATTGCGGTCAAGCTTGAACTATTGATACTGATAAATACAGCAGAAAATTGACCTGTTCGTAGTTCGATAATATCTTGAGCCATAAAGAAATTCCAAGAAAAAAAGTTGCTTAATGATAATGAATTATTGCAAAATCGGCAACTTGAACCTTGTCTTGGAGCAAAATTATGCTATGTGCTATTTATAAAAGCCCAAAAGAAGCGGGCATGTATCTTTATATTGAAAAACGCGATCAATTTGATACGTTACCTGAAGCGTTGTTAACGGTTTTTGGTAAACCGGTTTTTGTCATGTTGTTTAATCTTGCCGGTACAAAACCGTTGGTAAATGCCGATAAAACGGAAGTATTTCAGCAAATTAAAGAAAAAGGATTTTACTTACAAACGCCGAAAAAAGACGATTGGTTGTTTAGTCTTTAAAAGTGCGGTGGATTTTTCAGGTGTTTTTATCCATAGACTTTTGTGTGAATTAAATCTTGCTATTTGTGTTCTAGAACACTATAATACGTCGCATATTTCGGACGCGGGGTGGAGCAGCTTGGTAGCTCGTCGGGCTCATAACCCGAAGGTCGTCGGTTCAAATCCGGCCCCCGCAACCAATCACAAGTTCAGTAAAAAGAACCCCAATTTTGGGGTTTTTTTATATGATAAATTTGTTGTTTAAATATCAACGCATTGTATTTAATTGGTTGATAATTATTGAAAAACTGGGCTGTAGGCCCTTTTTTTACGTCTGTCGTTTGAGGAGGTTGTTTTGGCAACTTTAGAACAAAAATTACAAGAATTATTACAAGGTTCGGTTGAAGATCTTGGCTGTGATCTTTGGGGCATTGAATGCCAACGCGTCGGTCGCTATTTAACCGTACGTTTATTTATTGATAAAGAAGGTGGTGTAACAGTAGAAGATTGTGCCAATGTCAGCCGTCAAGTCAGTGCAGTGCTAGATGTGGAAGATCCGATTGCCGATAAATATAACCTAGAAGTCTCTTCACCAGGTTTAGATCGCCCATTATTTACCTTGGCGCAATATGCCCGTTATGTCGGGCAGGAAATTGTTGTGCATTTGCGTATTCCTGTGGCGGATCGTCGTAAATGGCAAGGCGAACTGGCAAAAATTGAAAATGACATGATTACGCTGATTGTGGATAAACAAGAACAAGTTTTAGCGTTTGGCAACATTCAAAAAGCCAACGTTGTTGCGAAATTTTAAATTTAAAGAAGGATAAAAAGCATGAGTAAAGAAATTTTATTAGCGGCAGAAGCCGTGTCCAATGAAAAATTGCTTCCGCGTGAAAAGATTTTTGAAGCGTTGGAAAGCGCCATTGCACTTTCCACTAAAAAGAAATACGAATATGACGTTGATGTTCGTGTTGCAATTAATACTAAGACCGGTGAGTTTGACACATTTCGTCGTTGGTTAGTGGTGGAAGATGTAAATAATCCGACAAAAGAAATCACCTTGGAAGCGGCTCGTTTTGAAGATCCTAACGCACAAATCGGTGATTATGTGGAAGACCAAATCGAGTCTATCGCCTTTGACCGTATTGCGATGCAAACTGCGCGTCAAGTGATTAGCACGAAAATTCGTGAAGCGGAACGTAGTAAAATTGTTGAACAATTCCGCGCGAAAGAAGGACAAATTATTACTGCGACGGTGAAGAAAAGTAACCGCGACAGCCTTATTTTGGATGTGAACGGTGAAGATGGTAATAAAGCTGAAGCCGTGATGTTGCGTGAAGATATGTTGCCACGTGAAAACTTCCGTCCGGGTGACCGTGTGCGCGGCGTGTTATATAAAGTAAGCCCGGAAAGCAAAGGTGCACAATTATTCGTGACGCGTGCTAAACCGGAAATGTTAATTGAATTGTTCCGTTTGGAAGTGCCGGAAATTGGTGAAGAATTGATCGAAATTAGAAGTGCAGCACGCGATCCCGGTTCTCGCGCCAAAATTGCGGTGAAGAGCAATGATAAACGTATTGACCCTGTAGGTGCTTGTGTAGGTATGCGTGGTGCTCGTGTTCAAGCGATTACCAATGAGTTAGGCGGCGAACGTGTTGATATCGTGCTTTGGGATGACAATCCGGCACAATTCGTGATCAATGCTATGGCGCCGGCAGATGTGAGTTCTATTGTTGTGGATGAAGATAAACATGCGATGGATATTGCGGTAGAAGAAGCTAACTTGGCGCAAGCCATTGGTCGTAATGGTCAAAATGTACGTTTGGCCACTCAATTAACCGGTTGGGTGTTAAATGTCATGACTACACAAGACTTAAATGCGAAACACCAAGCAGAAGACGACAAAGTATTGAACTTGTTCATTGATGCGTTGGAGATTGATGAGGAATTTGCACAGTTATTAATTGATGAAGGTTTCTCTACGTTAGAAGAATTGGCTTATGTTTCCGTGAGCGAATTAACCGCCATTGACGGTTTGGAAGATGAAGATTTAGTAGAGGAATTGCAAACCCGCGCGAAAAATGCCATTACAGCGAAAGCATTGGCAGAAGAAGAAGCGTTGAAGAAAGCAAAAATTGAGGATCGTTTGTTGAATCTTGAAGGCATGAATCGTCATATCGCCTTTAAATTGGCAGAAAAACAAATCACGACCTTGGAAGATCTTGCTGAGCAAGGCGTTGATGATTTAGCCGACATTGAAGGACTCAGTGCCGAACAAGCTGCAGATTTCATTATGGCAGCTCGAAACATTTGTTGGTTCACTGAGTAATGAAGGAGTGAAAAGATGACAGAAGAATTAAAAAATGCCCCAAAGAAACTGAGCTTGCAGCGTAGAACAAAAACGACCGTGAGCGGAACGAGCGCTTCCGGTAAGAGTAAAGAAGTGCAGGTTGAAGTGCGTAAAAAACGTACAATTCCAACAGAAGCGGCACAAAGAGCTGAAGAAGCTGCAAAATTAAAAGCAAAACAAGAAGCTGAACAAAAAGCGGCGGAAGAAAAAGCGCTAAGAGAAAAAGCGGCAAAAGAGAAAGCAGCAAAAGACAAAGAAGCGGCGGAAAAAGCGAAACAAGCACAAAGTGCGGTTGAAAATAAACCTAAATCGGTTGATCCGGAAAAAGAAAAACGTAAAGCCGAAGAAGCAGAATTACGCCGTAAAGCGGAAGAGTTAGCCCGTCAAAAAGCGGAAGAACAAGCGCGTAAAGCGGCTGAGGAAGCAAAACGTTATGCTGAAGCTGATACGTCAAGTAATGAAAGCGCATCAGAAGATTATACCGATTACAATTTAAGCTCTCGTTATGCTTTAGAAGCAGAAGATGAAGAAGAACGTCGTAATGAAAATCGTGGCCGCGGTAAAAATAAAGTCGCTAAAGCGAAAAAAGGCGGGCGTGATGATGAAAGCAATAAAAACGAGCGCGAGTCTAACCGCCGTAATCTAAAAGACGGTAAATTCGGCAAAGGTAAAAATGGTAAGAAAGGTGCTGCATTACAACAAGCCTTTACAAAACCTGTTCAGGCAGTGAAAACAGATGTTGTCATTGGTGAAACCATTACCGTTGCAGAATTAGCAAATAAGATGGCGACCAAGGCGACTGAAATCATCAAAGCGATGATGAAAATGGGCGAAATGGTGACCATTAACCAAGTGCTTGACCAAGAAACGGCGCAATTAGTAGCAGAAGAATTAGGTCACAAAGTTATTCTTCGTAATGAAAATGAACTTGAAGAAGAAGTATTAGGCGATCGTGATATTAATGCTGAAAAAGTAACTCGTGCGCCGGTTGTTACCATTATGGGGCACGTTGACCATGGTAAAACCTCATTACTTGACTATATTCGTAAAGCCAAAGTGGCAGCCAGCGAGGCGGGTGGTATTACTCAGCATATTGGTGCATACCATGTAGAAATGGATGACGGTAAGATGATTACTTTCCTAGATACTCCGGGACACGCGGCATTTACCTCTATGCGTGCACGTGGTGCGAAAGCAACGGATATTGTTGTGCTTGTGGTGGCAGCTGATGATGGTGTGATGCCTCAAACCATTGAAGCGATCCAACATGCGAAAGCAGCCGGTGCGCCTTTAGTCGTTGCGGTAAATAAAATTGATAAACCGGAAGCTAATCCGGAGCGTGTAGAACAAGAACTACTTCAACATGAAGTCATTTCTGAAAAATTCGGTGGTGATGTGCAATTCGTACCGGTTTCTGCGAAGAAAGGTATGGGTATCGATGATTTATTAGATGCCATTCTACTTCAATCAGAAGTCCTTGAATTAACCGCAGTGAAAGACGGCATGGCAAGTGGAGTTGTTATCGAATCTTACCTTGATAAAGGTCGCGGTCCGGTGGCAACCATTCTGGTTCAATCCGGTACTTTACGTAAAGGCGATATCGTACTTTGCGGTTTTGAGTATGGCCGTGTACGTGCAATGCGCGATGAAAATGGCCAAGAAATCAATGAAGCAGGCCCATCTATTCCAGTGGAAGTGTTAGGCCTTTCCGGTGTGCCGGCAGCCGGTGATGAAGCAACAGTCGTTCGTGATGAGAAAAAAGCACGTGAAGTGGCATTACACCGTCAAGGTAAATTCCGCGAAGTGAAACTTGCTCGTCAGCAAAAAGCGAAACTCGAAAATATGTTTAGCAACATGACAGAAGGTGATGTTGCTGAACTTAATGTCATTGTGAAAGCTGACGTACAAGGTTCTGTAGAAGCGATTATTCAATCGTTACAAGAGCTTTCTACTGATGAGGTAAAAGTGAAAGTAGTTGGTTCCGGTGTAGGCGGTATTTCTGAAACCGATGCAACGTTAGCGGCAGCTTCTAACGCGATTATGGTTGGCTTTAACGTTCGTGCGGATGCCTCTGCTCGTCGTATTATCGAAGCCGAAAATATCGACCTGCGTTATTACTCCATCATTTATGAGCTATTAAATGATGTAAAAGCAGCGATGAGCGGTATGTTACAACCTGAATTTAAACAAGAAATCATTGGCTTGGCTGAAGTGCGTGATGTGTTTAAACATCCGAAATTCGGTGCTATCGCAGGTTGTATGGTGACCGAAGGTGTTGTGAAACGTAACAACCCAATCCGCGTATTACGCGATAACGTGGTAATCTTTGAAGGTGAATTGGAATCTCTCCGTCGCTTTAAAGATGACGTTTCTGAAGTCCGTAATGGTATGGAATGTGGTATCGGCGTTAAAAACTACAATGACGTGAAAGTCGGCGACCAAATCGAGGTGTTTGAAGTCGTTGAAGTTAAACGTTCAATCTAATCGATAAAAAGAGCGGTCAAAATTCAACGTATTTTTGACCGCTTTTGTCATGGGAGCTAAAAATGGAATCAATGGTTGGTTGGGCAGCTATCAATGCTATTTTGATTGCTTATGGGTTTGGGCAGAAGAAATGGAAATTTCTAATGATCCCCATTGCTGTAAAACTTTGTTTTTGGATAGCCAGCATTTATCATGCCCAGTTATCCTATGAAGAACGTGGGGCAGACTGGAGTCTAGTTGTTGTTGTGATGGATGTCATCGTGAATGTCATCGCAGGTCTCATTGGCGTAGTGATCGGTTTTATCCTTCGCCGAAATAAAACCAAATCAGAGAAATAATTTGTAACCTATAAATGTAGGTAACACTTACTTAGTAAGAGAAATATTATGGCAAGAGAATTTAAACGCAGCGATCGTGTCGCACAAGAAATCCAAAAAGAAATCGCGGTGATTTTACAACGCGAAGTGAAAGATCCGCGTATTGGCATGGTGACGGTGTCCGATGTGGAAGTATCCAGTGATTTGGCTTATGCAAAGGTTTTTGTCACTTTCTTATTTGATCATGATGAACAAGCGATTGCGCAGGGCATGAAAGGCTTGGAAAAAGCCGCACCGTATATTCGCACGCTGTTAGGCAAAGCTATGCGTCTGCGTATCGTGCCGGAGATTCGTTTTATCTACGATCAATCCTTAGTGGAAGGTATGCGCATGTCTAACTTGGTGACAAATGTTGTGCGCGAAGATGAGAAAAAACACGTTGAGGACAAAGACTAATGTCCAAACCGCGTAAACGTGGGCGTGATATTCATGGCGTGTTTTTGTTGGATAAGCCGCAAGGCATGTCTTCCAATGACATCATGCAGAAAGTGAAACGTATTTTTCAGGCGAACAAAGCAGGGCATACTGGTGCGTTAGATCCGCTGGCTACCGGAATGTTGCCTATCTGTTTGGGCGAAGCCACTAAGTTTTCGCAGTTCTTGTTGGATGCCGATAAACGTTATTTAGTCACGGCAAAACTGGGAGAACGTACGGATACATCCGATGCAGAAGGACAGATTGTCGAAATCCGTGATGTGAAGGTCAAAACGCCTGAAATTCTGACCGCACTTGAACAATTCCGTGGGGATATTTTACAAGTACCGACCATGTTTTCCGCGTTGAAACACAATGGTAAACCGCTTTATGAATATGCTCGTCAAGGTATTACGGTAGAGCGGGAAGCACGTCCCATTACGATCTTTGAACTGAACTTCATCGAATACAATGCGCCTTATTTAACCCTTGAGGTACATTGTTCCAAAGGCACTTACATTCGCACCTTGGTGGATGATTTAGGTGAGCTATTGGGCTGCGGTGCCCATGTAACGATGTTGCGTCGCACGGCAGTGGCGGATTACCCGACAGAAAAAATGCTAGATTGGCACACTTTACAAAGCTTGGCAGAACAGCAAGATTTGAGTTCGTTAGATGCTTTATTATTGCCGATGGATACTGCTGTGGCAAAATTGCCGGCATTAACCTTAAATGAAAGTCAAACACAAGGTATCGGATTTGGTCAACGGATAAAATTTGATAACCCTAACCGGTTGCAAGGACAAGTGCGGTTATTTTCCTATGAAAATCGCTTTCTTGGCGTGGCGGTGATTGATGAGAATAACGTAATCCGCCCACAGCGATTAGTGGTGTATGAATAAAAAGTGCGGTGAAATTTCACCGCATTTTTTATGTTTTATGGTGCGCTCGGTTCTTCGATTTTTTTGCGCCAGTAAGTGGCAAATCTTGGTTTCCCCTTGTTGGTTAACCCGCGGTATTTATAGGTGATGCTTGAGCCGATAGGTGGGGGATTGAGGCGATCAGCCAATTTAAACCCGGAACCAATTTTGAATTGACCACGGTGATTCTCACAGGTAATCGAACCCATGACATTTTCAAATTGCCCTTTGCCTGCGTGGTGGGCAATCACCGTGCATTCTTCATCAAGTGCGGTCTTTAATTTGAGAATTTGTGCGCTGCGTTTTCTTTCGTAAGGCGCATTGGGGTTACGAATCACAATACCTTCGCCTTTTTGTTGTTCCACTTGTTGTAAAAATTGACGGATATGTTGTGGACTTTCAATCGGAATTTGTTCGATGATTTCGATGGGCGCCGTTGGGTGTTGTGCCAAATAGATTTTTAATTGCGCTAAGCGTTCAAATAAATTGCCTTTGGCATCAGGCACATCAAATACATGAAGTTTTAATTTATGCCAACCTTTATCTTGTTGAGAACGAACAATCGAGGAAATTTCCGCAAATTGATCACGTTGGCTAAATAATTCGCCATCAATGGCAAACGAAGGAAATTCCGCTAAAAAATCCTTTGGTGGCGATAGTGTTATTCCACCTCGAGTAAAAAACTGTTTGCCGTCCCAATAGCCACGCACACCATCCAATTTTTCACTCATCACCCATCCAACCACGTTTTGATCTTTATAGTTTTCTAACAACATTAAATCAGGTTTTTCGGCGTGACAAGAAATGCTAAAAAAGACCAGACTAAAGAAAAGTTTAAAATAGCGCATAAGGAGACCTTGAAATAAAAATTATCCTAAAACAAGGCGGCGAGACTCATGAAAAATATCCTCGAGTTTTGTGAACCTGATCGCAAATAAAAGATAAATGGATATAAAAAATGCGCCTGAAGAAGGGCGCATTTTTACGAGGAATTGATTAAAAGTGCGGTGAGAAAAACAGAGACATTATTTCTCTTTGAGATAGCCGATCCACTCTTTCAGTAATTGCATATTTTTTGCCATTGCACCGGCTTGAGGCACAAAGTGCATCATGTTTAATCCGTAAGAGTCAGGTGTAATGCCTTCGCCTACGCTTGCCGGCAAGACATCAAAGCCTTGCTGTTGAAACAAGAGTTTTGCCCGTTGCATATGCCATTCATTCGTCACCAGAATGATTTTATGGATGCCTTCTTTTTCTAGTAATTGACGGGTGTATAAGGCATTTTCTTTGGTGGTTAAAGATTTTTCTTCTAGCCATTTCGTCGGCACATTAAAGAAAGCCTGTAATTCTTGGGCAGAAACCTTGCCTTCTGAGGCACCGGTCGGGCTGACACCGCTAATCAACAAGGGCAGTTGCGTTTCTTTTTGTAAGTAAGCCGCGTAGCGCAAACGTTCCAGCTGTGTAGCAGAAGACGCCAGTGGCGCATAGAGTTCTTTGCTATCACGCACGCCACCGCCCAATAAAACAATGGCTTGTGCTTGTTTATAATCGTTTAAGGTTAAATGATCTTCGGTGACTAAGCTGTCTTTTAACGTTTGTGCCGTATAGGGAATGCTGACCAGATAGAGCAACACAATGCCGGAAAAAGCACAAAGGCGGCTTAGTGTTTTGTATTTAAAGACTGAAAATAAAAGCGAGAATAGCCATAAAATCAAAATATTAAATGGCGGTAGCATCATGGCGGTGATGAGTTTTTTTAGTTCAAACATGATTTCTTCCATTAATCAAGGCACAACATCTCATTTGTGTTGTGTGTAAAACGCAACGAAATCCAATGTTTTTGTCCATAAATTGGCGTAGCCGGTGTTTTTGCCGTAAGAGTTATCACAAACCACATTCGGAATTTCCAATAAACAGGAAAAAATATGGCCGTGCAGGCGGGTTGTAGTGATGTTGTCATAACTTAGGAAGTTTTTGGCTACCCGTTGCACAATGCGTAAGGTATAGTTTTTCCAATATTGATGAACAAGATCTTTTAACCAACTGATATTGTGCCGCTTGGCAAATTTTGCTAAACGCCAGCTTACTGCTAAGACGAAGTCATCCTGACCGGATAAAATGTCATCCCAATCTTTGATATGGCTGCCGGCAGGCAATTGTGCCGTAACATTTTTTTCAATATCGCTGGCTTCAATGTCTTTGCGTAAGAAATATAGCGATTGCCCAGTTTGGGTATTTTTTGTCGGTAACGTGCGATACAGTTCATGTGCCATGTCTGGTGATAAATATACGTTTGGTGAAAACTGTTTAAAGGCATTTGCCGTTCTTTCATCTCGTGCCAGCAAATGACAGTCTTGATGCTGCCTGAAAAGTGCGGCGGATTTTTCCAACGTTTCTTGGCTTTTATAGAAAAGGGTTTGTGGTAACACAATCACCCGATTATTCGGGAATGTCCGTATAATGGTTTCCCGTAAATTTTGGTGCTGTGGATAAAGATCGCCGAAATTACCACCACCGTGTAATAAAATGGTGGTGTTTGGTGTGATTTTTTGTTTCAGTTCTTCAATGTCCACATCAAATTCACTGCGTTTTAAGGTGACATGAATATTGTGATCCGTAAAAAACTGTTCTGTTCCGTGATAAATCAATAAATCGCCCACGTTTAAATGCAATGGATAATCAAGATAAAAAACATCGTTTTTATCTTTGATTAAATCTGCAATCGGGGCTAATTTGTTTTTTAAATCAATGAGTTGTTGATTCATCTTTTCACTCTTTTTCTTAAATAGCTAAATAAAAAGTCTTTTTCAGATTTGTTGAGACCCATTATGAGAATCACTGAAATTAACACAACTTCAAGCAGGATAGCTTCTCCCACGAATTCAAAGAATGAATAAGTGCGTTGGGTATCCGAGAAATAAATTAAGCCTAATAATAAGGCGAAAACCAAGCTAATATTTGTTAAGTATGAGACAAATTCTTTGCGATTAAATTTAATTCTTTTGTTTATAAAGTAGAGGCGATAAAGCTGCATGAAAAGTGCGGTGCAGAATTTTCCAATAAAGGCATAGACCGGATTGTAGCCTAAGGTAAACAGATAATAGGCAAGCGGCACGGTGCAAAGATCAATAATTGCCAAAATGATGTTGTATTGTTTAATGGTTTTAGAACCGATAGCCAACGCGGTCATCCAGAATGACCCCGCCATGGCACTGATGAGGGAACAAACGAGAGTGGCTTGTACCAGTTTATCTGTGTACATCGGCACATTATTACCCAACCAAAGGGTCAGTAAGGTATGACTGAAATACAGTACCGGCGCGGATAAAATGGCGATTAAGTAGAAAGAATATTTTGAGGTGCCCAAGATTAGCTTTTTATTTCGCTCATAGTCTTTTGCCGCATAGGATTGCACCAATTGTGGGTTAAACGCCACTTGGAAATTATTCACAAAACTATACACGGCGGTATCCACTTGAGTCGCAATGCCCACTGCAGCATTTGCGGCAACACCAAAGAACAGGTTAGTCACCATATTCAGCCCTTGCGTTGATCCTACATACGCAAGTTGCCCCACCAGCATCCAGCCGGAAAAACTCATCATTTCTTTGGTGGTATGCCAATCTTTCTCAAAATGGAAACGGGTTTCCGTGTAGAAAGCTTGGCGTGTGAAACGAAAATAAAGGGTAAACACCAATAGGCTGACACACAACAACAAGAGGCTGTAAGAAATCAGTTTGTCGTAGTGTTCGATATGCATCAAGATAAAGATGGCCGTCAGTTTAAAAGCGGTTTCAGCTAACCCCAACCAGGCATAAAAAGCCATTCTTTCATGGGCAACAATCATGGCGTTAAAAGGCACTTTGATAATTTCAATCAAGGCAATGATCAAGGCGACCTGATAAACAATATTGGCCGCTTGCATACGCGCGGCAGGAATAATTAATTTATGGTTAAGGAACCACAGCCCAACGGTTTCTGCCAATAGCACCACAACCAACATAATCAATAAGTGATTGAGAATACTGATGTTAAAGACTTTATTAATGCGCTTGCTGTCGTTGGAGGCTTTTTCGACGTTAATGAAACGTTGTGTGGTGGCAGTCATGGTGCCGTTAAAGAAGGAGAATAAAATCACCACGCCCATAACAATGTTGTAGATCCCGAAATCTTCCACGCCTAATACGCGCAACACCACGCGTGAGATATACAGCATCGCGCCCATATTAAATAACATACGGACATAAAGAAAGAGGGTATTTTTAGCAATGGTTTTGTTGGACATCGGGAAAATCGAACTTGTGTTTTTGCCGTAAAATAGGTGGGGGATTATAGATTTCTTTAGTATAATCAGCAATCTTTTATGCAACTATTTCCCCTTAATAGCATCAAATGGGAAATGGATTTTAACTGAGATAATTATGAATAAATATTTGATTTCACTTGATAAAGATGTTCAGCGCCGTGAGCTGTTTTTCGCTCAACCCGATACCGCCGATTTCGCGGTTTTTTCAGCGATTAATACCATGCAAAAAGAATGGGATGCGTTGGCAGAGGTGTTTAATCCAACGAAGTTTGAGCAGCATTATGGACGCAGCGTCACAAAAGGCGAAATTGGTTGTACATTAAGCCATTTAGCGGTTTATCGTCAGATCGTAGAAGATCAAAATGTGGCAGAGAATGACTATGCATTGATCTGTGAAGATGATGCCTTGTTCAATGCAAATTTATCGCCAAAAACGACCGCACTTTTAACTGAAAAATGCGATGCGGATATTGTATTAATTGGACAATCCAAAATTGCGGAATTTGACGATGTGGAATTAGAGATTAATTATCCAACCACCTTTTCTTTTTTACGTCAAACCGTTGGCGATGTTACCGTCGCGTATCCGTATAAAAGTTATTTTGCCGGCACGGTGGCATATTTAATTAAAAAATCCGCGGCACGTGCATTTTTAAAACAACTTGAACAGGAAAAACCGTTTTGGCTTGCCGATGATTTCTTATTATTTGAAACCCAATTCCAGATTAATAACAAAGTGGTTCGCCCGCTTATTGCGATTGAAAACCCACAATTAGTGAGTAATTTGGAAGCGATTCGTGGTTCAAAATCCAATAATTGGGTGAAGAAATTAATGAAATATCCGCTCAAAAAAATCTTAGCAGTGAAAAAAAATTTAGGAAAATAACGTAAAAAATGACCGCACTTTTTAACCTTTTTTATCTTTACGATCCTTGGCTGTTTCATGTTGTACGAATGTCATTTGTCGCAGGCCTCGCCGCATTGGTTGTGTTGGCGTATCAGTACGTTAAAAAGCAGAAACCGCAAGGCATCATTCTGCCGTTAGACAGTCTGGCTGTCTTAGGTGGATTGATTGTTTTCAGTGTGATTCCGTTACTGCTTAATGGGACAAAAGATCTTTCCGTCATCATCATGTATGTAAAAGCGCTGATTTTATTTGTCTTCGGCGTGGGCGTTTATAATGCGTTTTATGCGCGTCCGAACGGGCAGTTTGCCGTTGTGAAGGATTTACAAATCGGTGTTCTCCTACAATTTATATCGGGCTTAGTGGCTTTGTTTGGCGTGTCTTGGATCGTCGATTTCTTGCTTTCCACGAATGCGTTATTACCGGAGCGTTTTTATGGTTCCGAGCAGGAGTATCGCTTGTATAACGTCACGTCTGCGGCTTTTTTCCAATTGAGTTTGTTCTATTTAATGTTGTTTCATTTCTTGTTGGCGTATAACGCGAAACAGAATACCTTGCCGAGCGTGCTGATTTTTTTCATGTTATGTATCGGTCTGATTTCCGGCAGAACCTTCCTGACTATTTCCGTTATCAGCATTTTGGTGTATTTCAAAGTGCGGTATCTTCCGGCGTTAATTTCTTTTGCGTTGCTTGTATTGTTACTGGCGTATTTCTTGCCGGAAAATCCGTATGTAGCCCATGCGCTTGAACCGGTGATTAATTTATTGCACGGTGAAGGCTTTGTGAGTTCTTCAACGGATACGCTGATGAAAAACCATTTGTTTATGCCAACCTTAAAACAATTTATTCAAGGTGACGGCATGTATATGACGGGTGAATTGGTCGTTGGGCGTTATTACGGCCATACCGATTCCGGCTTTTTGCGCCAAATTCTATATGGTGGCGTGTCTTATGCTTTGGTGTGTTTTGCTGTGACTTTCTATTTTGTCCGCAAAGTGTCGTTAAATTGGTTTGATGGCAGTTGGAAATTCACCCTTTCCACATTGGCTATTTTGTCCCTTTGCAACGTGAAAGCCGATACCTTTGCTTTCCCGGGCATTATGTTTGTGATGTTGATGTTTTTATCTTTATTCGGTAGTCAAGGGAAACAGCTTGTGTTGTTTAAACAAAAGGAGGCTAACTGATGTTCAGTATCATTGTTCCTTCTTATAATCGGAAAGAAGAAATTCCTGCGTTATTGGAAAGTTTAACCAAGCAGACCTCGTATAATTTTGATGTGGTAATTGTGGATGATTGCTCGAAAGAACCTGTTGAAGTCACACAATCTTATCCATTCGCGGTTAACGTTATTCGTAATGAAACCAATCAAGGCGCTGCGGAAAGCCGTAACATTGGTGCGCGCTATGCGCAACAGGAATGGTTGTTATTTTTAGATGATGATGATCGTTTTGCGCCCAATAAATGCGAAATATTGGCAGAAACCATCGCAGCGCACCAAGACATTAATTTTATCTACCATCCGGCAAAATGCGAAATGGTCAACGAAGGCTTTACGTATGTGACTTCACCTATTGAACCACAGGAGATCAGCGTTGAACGTATTTTGCTCGCCAATAAAATCGGTGGTATGCCGATGATTGGGGTCAAAAAAGAACTGTTTTTAAAAATAGGCGGATTATCCACCGCACTTCGTTCTCTGGAAGACTATGATTTCTTGTTGAAATTGTTGCAGGAGCCAAGTTTTAAGCCGTATAAAATTAACGAGCCTTTAACGCATTGTACTTTTCATACCAAGCGTTCGAGCGTTTCTACGGATACCACCAATACGCAAAAAGCCATTGAATATATCCGTCAGCATTATGTGAAAACGGAGGTGCAGGCGCGCAATTTCAATATTAATGCCAGTTACATTTTGGCGTATCCGAATATCATGAATTTATCCCGTAAAGCCGCTTTTTACTATTTTGAGATTTTTAAATTAACGAAAAGTATTAAGCAGCTTGTGATTGCCTTTGTGGTTTTAATTTCACCTAAATTGGCAATTAATTTGAAACGGTTTATGTAGTTCGAATGAGAAAGAATATATTAGTTATCTCAATATTGGTGCTTTTCTTTGTAGTAACGTTAATTCACTCTTGTAGCCCTAATGCTCAAACACAAGATTTTAGAGAAAAGGCAGGGATTCGATTGCTTTCAGCAATTTATAAAGAAAAGCTATTATCAAAGATAATAAAAATGGAGACTTTTAAATATTATAAGATAGATATATTACTTTCTGGCGATAAAGAACAATATACTGAATTTGTGAAGAAGAATGGGTATGTAGCTATTAGCAATGGCTATTTTTGTAAAGATAGAAATTTAATAAAAATCTATGATAGCAATGAAGGCGTATGGTTAAAGTACAATTATTCAGATGATCATTGCCTTAATGTTAATTAATTTGTAATAACTGTAGAGAGAATCTCTACGAGAGAGAAGTATGAAATTTTCAGTTTTAATGTCCTTATACGTTAAGGAAAATCCACAATATTTAAGAGAATGTTTTGAAAGCCTTGTGGCGCAAACGCATCCTGCCGATGAAATCGTATTGGTATTTGATGGTGCAGTGACACCGGAATTAGAGGCGGTTGTCAGCGAATTTGAAACAACATTGCCGCTTCATTTAGTGAAGTTGCCGAAAAACCTGGGATTGGGTAAAGCCTTAAATGAAGGATTAAAACATTGTTCGCACGATTGGGTCTTCCGTATGGATACGGATGACATTTGTGTGCCGGAGCGCTTTGAAAAGCAAGTGGCATTTATTGAACAACATCCGGATACGATCATTTTCGGCGGACAAATCGCTGAATTTGGTGACAATGTGAATGATATTGTGGCGTATCGTCATGTGCCGACTGAGGCACAAGAGATTGTGAAATTCACGCAAAAACGTTGTCCTTTCAATCACATGACCGTGGCGTATCAAAAAAGTGCGGTCATTAATTGTGGTGGATATGAAGATCTGCAAGAAGATTATTATTTGTGGATCAAGCTTGTGGCACAAGGTCAAAACGTGGCGAATTTACCGGATATTTTGGTGTATGCCCGTGTTGGTAACGGCATGGTAGGACGCCGTCGCGGCTTAAATCAAGCCAAAGCGGAGTGGCGCTTATTTAAATTGAAATATCGTTTAGGTATCCAAGGATTATTTCCCGGCTTGTTTACGTTTGCTTTGCGTTCCGGGGCACGATTATTGCCGACCACCTTATTGAAAAGCCTCTATCATACGTTCTTGAGAAAATAGCCCATGACGTTTACGACCTTTTTAAAAACATCTGTTATTTTCACCGCACTTTTTGTGGCGGGATGTTCTTCTCATGGTTCCTCTTCAAGTGGCGGTAGTCGAGGTATTCACGCTGTTGCGGCAGAGGCGGTTTATAGCAAACCTCGCACATTAGAGAACTTCAATGATTATGTGAATTTCTTGAAAGGCAAAGCGGCAGCCGAAGGCGTTTCGATGGATGTGTTGAAGGCACAAAATAACATTAACTACATCCAAAAATCTGTGGATTTGGACGATCAACAAGCGGGACGGATTCGTAAACGCGATCCTAATGCGCCGCCGGTGATAAACCCGAATGGCACGACCAATTACTTAAATCGCGTATTAACCGAAAATAAAGTGGAGACGGCTTCTGCACGTTATTGGGAGCAACTGCCACAACTGGAAAAGGCGAGCCAGACATTTGGTGTACCGAAAAATTATTTGATGGCGTTGTGGGGCATGGAAAGTAGTTTTGGCTATTATCAAGGCAGTTATGATGTGTTATCCGTATTAGCCACGTTAGCTTTTGATGGGCGTCGCGAAGCGTTATTCAGTAAAGAATTTATTGCGGCCATGAAAATGCTGCAACGGGATCATATCCAACGCCACAAAATGCGAGGTTCATGGGCGGGTGCTATGGGGCAAACGCAATTCATGCCAAGTTCCTATTTGCGTTATGCTGCAGATGGGAATGGAGACGGTGAGAAAAACATTTGGACGGAACACTATGACGTGTTTGCCTCTATTGCCAATTATTTACACACCGAGGGGTGGAATCCGGCGTTGCCTTGGGGCGTTGAAGTGACCGTGAATCAACCAATTGATATGGCGCTCTCCGGCACGGAAGAAGGCAAACAGCGTAGTCTGAGTGACTGGCAGAAACTTGGCGTGACGAGCAAATTTCTCACATCAGAAACGCAGCAAAAATTGACCGCACTTTCTCAAACGGATCTGTGGTTGGTGAGACCGGATCGGGAATTAGGGCGAGCATTTTTAGTGTCAAATAACTATCGCACGCTATTGCATTGGAACAAGTCGAATTATTTCGCGATCAGTATCGGTATGTTTGCCGATAGAATTCAACAACGTGTAGGCGAGTAACACAATTAAATAAGGAATGAATGAATATGAAAGTGATGTCGTTTAACATCAACGGATTAAGAGCAAGACCCCATCAATTAGAAGAAATTATTAAGAAATATCAACCGGATGTCTTGGGGTTACAAGAAATTAAAGTGGCGGATGAAGTTTTCCCTTATGAGTTGGTGGATCATCTTGGCTATCACGTCAACCATTTTGGCCAAAAAGGGCATTATGGCGTGGCTTTGTTGAGTAAACAGGAACCGTTATTAGTGAGAAAAGGGTTCCCGACCGATGATGAAGAGGCGCAAAAACGTATCATTATGATCGACTTAGCAACGCCATTTGGTCAATTAACGGTGATTAACGGCTATTTTCCACAAGGTGAAAGCCGTGAACATCCAACCAAATTCCCGGCAAAACAAAAGTTCTATGCGGATTTACAACGTTATTTGGAACAAGACCATAATGCAGAAAATCCTGTGATTATTATGGGCGATATGAACATTAGCCCGTCTGATTTGGACATTGGTATCGGCGAAGAAAATCGCAAACGTTGGTTGCGCACCGGTAAATGTTCTTTCTTGCCGGAAGAGCGTGAATGGTATCAGCGCTTATATGCGTACGGCTTGGAAGACACTTTCCGTTATTTAAATCCGACGGTAAACGACAAATTCTCGTGGTTTGATTACCGCTCGAAAGGATTTGATGATAATCGCGGTTTACGCATTGACCATATTTTGGCAAGTAAAGCGTTGGCAGCGCATTGCGTGGATACCGGGATTGCTCTTGATATTCGTGCAATGGACAAACCATCGGATCACGCACCTATTTGGGCGGAGTTTAAATAATGCCGTTAAAAAATTCTGAACAAAATTGGCAAAATTACCGTACGTTAATTAACGGCAATATGGCTTCTTGTACCGTTAATTTAGATATTTTTGAACAATTTACTCCTGATAAATTCAACAAGATCGTGCAGGTTTCATTGCCTTATGAGGCGGATGAAAATACGATGCCGACGTTAGATGAACATCATCGGATGGTTAAGGAATTATTCAAAATTTTGGTACAGGCTTCGGCATTGTCGGAGCTACTTTATGCCGGACATATTTTTACTGAAGGGCATTTAAAGCTTTATTTTTACTGTGATGAAACCACCGCACTTTTTGGTGTGCTTGACCAGTTTAAGGAAAATATTGAAGAGATTACGGTGCAAGAGGATCCGAATTGGGATACTTACTTTGATTTTTTATTGCCATCACCGTTGGAAATGAAACTTAATGTCACAGAAGAAATTTTGGATATGTTGCAACAAAATGGCAGAGATTTAGCGGATAACTATCTTGTTGAACATACTTTCCAGTTTGCAGAGGAACAGCAAATGTTCCAGTTTATGGAAGAAGCCAATCTTCGTGATCTTTCCTATCATTCCATGAGTTACAGCAATGCCCCGGTGATTTTTGAGGATGAAGACGACAAAGAAGGGTTTTATATCGTCAAAATAGAACAGGAAATGACATTAGATAACGATGATATTTTCCGTTATGTGGAGCAGTTTGAACGATTGGCGGAAAAATTTTCCGGTGAGTATGTAGGCTGGGAAAGCGATACGATTAATCAAGTGAAAGCGAATTAATCCTCTATGAAAATTCTTGTGACCGGTGGGGCCGGATTTATTGGTTCAGCGTTTATTCGTCATAGTATTTATCACACGCAAAATCAGATTGTGAATTTGGATAAATTGACCTATGCCGGTAATCTCGAGGCATTACATGAAGTGGCAAATGATCCGCGTTATGCTTTTGAACAGGCCGATATTTGTGATACGCAAGCGGTTCAACGCATTTTAAAAGAACATCAGCCTGATTGTGTGGTGCACTTTGCGGCAGAAAGCCATGTAGATCGTTCTATTTATGGTGCGGCGGCATTTATCCAAACCAATATTGTTGGCACCTATACGCTATTGGAAGCTGTACGTGATTATTACCAACAGCTACCCGGCGAGAAGAAAAAGACCTTCCGTTTTTTACATATTTCGACAGATGAAGTTTATGGTGATGTGGCAGGGACGTCAGATTTGTCTTCGGAAACATCAGCTTATGCGCCAAGTAGCCCTTATTCAGCCTCAAAAGCTTCATCGGATCATTTGGTTCGTGCTTGGCACCGCACTTATGGACTGCCGATAATCATCACGCATTGCGCGAATAATTATGGACCTTACCAATATCCGGAAAAATTGATTCCGGTGATGATTTTAAATGCATTAAGTGGAGAGCCATTGCAGATTTATGGCAATGGGCAGCAAATTCGAGATTGGTTGTACGTTGAGGATCATGTCCTAGCACTGTATCTTGTTCTTCAGCAAGGGCGTATTGGGGAAAGCTACAATATTAGCGCGCATTGTGAAAAAACGAATCGAGAAATTGTACAGATACTCTGTGATATGTTGGAAGAACTTGCGCCCCACAAGCCGAAAGGAATAAGACATTATCAAGATCTTATTGTGCATACGGCTGACCGTCCCGGACATGATGTGCGTTATGCACTTGATGCCACAAAAATTTGTCAAGAATTACATTGGCAACCACAAGCGGATTTTATCGCATCGATGCGTAGCACCGTTCAATGGTATTTAACGCACCTTGATTGGTGTGCAAAAGTACGGTCGTAAAATTCGATAAAAATGCAAGTATGGATTTTATAAAATGAAAAAACGCAGAAGTGGGTTCTGCGTTTTTTTATGTTCATTTTTCAGCGGATGAGTCACAGAAAAAGCCGTGTAATAATTTGATCATTTCAACGACTTTGGGATCGTTAATGTAATACACACGTTCCCGATGTTTGACATCACTTGCCACTAAGCCTGCTTTACGCAAAAGGGCGAGTTGGTTGGACATCGCTGCTTGTGGCATGTTCATTTTGACAGTCAATTCAGTGACGTTATATCGTTTTTCATGTAAACAGCACAAAATGGCTAAGCGATTCGGATTGGCTAACAATTTTAAGAAGTTGCTGGCTTCGTTACTTTTTTCCAATATGTCTTTCATCAGATTCTATTTCAGTCTTTACTCATTATGGGGAGGGGCGCGTATTCTACACATCTTACCCTGAGAAACCAATAACCGAACCGTTTTTTTCCGCTATTTTATGATCTAATCGACTATTTTCGATTCCACGGCATCAGCATGAGGAGTTTCGCCATCCCACAAAAACCGCTGATTCCGGCAAAAGTGAGCCCGGCACCGACAAACGCGGGTAGCCAATAAAAATAAGGAGAAACAGACCACCCCAATACTGAGCCTAGTAAAATCAAGCTTCCTGCAGCAATTTGAACTTGACGCATAATATCAATCGGTTGTGAGAGATTAACTCGCGTGGCAAGTCCGGCATTTTTCCAACCGGTTATCCCATCTTGAAGAAGATATGCTTCGCAATGATGCTCTTGTGCCAGTTGTTTGAGAAACGCCGATTGGCTACCGGTTCTTGCACCGGATTTACAGTGGAAAATAAGGCAACTTCCTTGTTTTAGGGTTTTATCTAGGCCTTGACGTTGTAATTCAGAAAGGGGCTGTAACATTGCTTCTTCAATATGTTCACGTTGATATTCTTCAGGTTGGCGAATATCAATTAATAAGGCGCCGGAGGCTAATCTATTTTTTGCCTCTAAGGCAGAAATGATGGAAATCGTCATAGTATTTTTATGTTTTGTTTAAAATAGAAAAACACTCGGCATTTCTGCCGAGTGAAAATGATGTGTTAATGAATTATTTTTTTAATGGACAGGTGTTGATGCCAAGTAGTGAATAAAGACCGCAGCGTGAGAATAGTCCGGTTAATAACGGAACAACACCAATCCAGCCCCACCAACCGATAACGTTCGTTAAGGTCAAGGCGATGAGAACGATGCCTAGAACGATTCGAATAACTTTATCCATACCACCAACATTTGGGTTCATATTTGTCTCCTTAAGTTTCAATTAATAGTTAACAAAGAGTTAACATATAAAAATAGTATTATATGATGTAATGCTTTGTCAAAACTTTTCTATTTATTTGGCATCATTTTTTATCACGACAAATAAAGGAAAGAAATTAAAACAGAGAAAATGTTCGTTCGCTGTGCTGAAAATAATGAAAAAAAGACCGCACTTTACTCATTCTATCTAAAGTGCGGTCAGTTTTTCTGCTGTTTTTTAGGCTATTTACAGGGAAGAAACTACATCGTCTAAACTGAGTACTTTTTTCTCTCTTTCTAATTTTTCTTCACCGGAACCTAGCATAATAAAACCGATAATTTTATCTTGCGCTTCACATCGGAAAGCGTTGCGCAATGCCGAACCCTCTAGCCAAGGGCCGCTGATCCAAACATTTTTAAAGCCTAACGCGTTGGCGGCAAGTTGCATTGCATAAGTGGCACAACCGGCGCAGAGAAGTTGTTCCCATTCCGGCACTTTCTTGATGCTTGGATCTAATTTCGCGACGACACCGATAACCATCGGTGCGCGACCGGCAAGGTTTTCAGCTTTTTTCAAACGTTCTTCACCCAGATTGAGTTCATGCACCGCACTTTTTAACAAATCGCCGAAGGTGGTCATCTTTTCTTTTTCGATAACCACAAAACGGTAAGGTTGTAATTTGCCGTGATCCGGCGCCCGCAAGGCTGCTTGAAAGATTTGGTTTAATTGCTGTTCATTTGGTGCCGGTTCATTGAGTTTTTTTTGTGAACTGCGTTCAGTGAGGAGTTGTAATGCATCCATTTTTGCTTCCTTTTTATGAGGGGAAATAAAGTGCGGTGGATTATAGCACAGTTTCTAAAGCAGGCTTTTATCAAGGTTTATTCATACGTTGGTTTATGGTATTTTAAAAGCCATTTTGTTGATTTTTCGAGGTTATATGAAATTTATCGTCTCTTTGGTGAAGTTTGCCTGGCGTATCCTTAATTTTATTCGTGATTTAGTCATGAATATTGTTTTCTTGATTTTTGTTTTATTGGCACTTTCCGTTTTTACCCTGATTGTTGGGGCGGATAAACAGGAAAAAGTCGTGTTAAAAGGTGATCAAGGGGCGTTGCTATTACAACTGGATGGCTATTTGGCAGATAATCGCGATGATCAAAGCAGTTTCAAAAGCATGCTAAAAGAATTGGATAACCAACGTATTGCGCAACAATATTCGACTTTTGATGTGATTTATGCCATTGATGCCGCAGCACAGGATGACAAAGTGAAAGGCTTAGTGTTGGATCTCAATTATTTTCAAGGTGGTGATTTGCCATCTCTTGAATATGTTGGTGAAGCGATTGAGAATTTCAAAGACAGCGGAAAGCCAGTGCTCGCCTATTCGGACAGCTACAACCAATCTCAATATTTTCTCGCCAGTTATGCCGATGAAATTTACATGAATCCTATCGGCAGTGTTTCTATTGAGGGCTTGGCACAGGAAACGCTGTATTACAAAGAGATGCTGGATAAATTAGACGTGAACCCGCATGTGTTCCGAGTGGGTACCTATAAATCAGCTGTTGAGCCGTTTTTGCGTAATGAGATGTCTCCTGAAGCACGCGCTAATTTACAACGTTGGTTAAACACCATGTGGGAGAATTACACGGCACAAGTGGCAGCGAATCGGGACATTCCGAAAGCGCTTGTAGCGCCGACGGCAAATACCTATTTAACCGAGTTGAAGGCTTTGAAAGGCGACAGTGCGGCATATGCGGTAAAACGTAAATTAATTACTGATGTATTGGATCGTTTCGATTTAAATAAAAAATTGACCGCACTTTTTGGTGAAGATAAAGCGCACCAGCCGAAAGCCGTGGATTTTGAAACCTATTTAGCTTCTTTACCGGATCGTTTAATCGGCGAAACAGACAATAAAATTGCCGTGGTGAACGTAGAGGGCGCGATTGTGGACGGCGAAAGTGATGAGGAAAATGCCGGAGGCGATACGATTGCGACATTATTACGTCAGGCGAATGATGATAAAGACGTAAAAGGCGTGGTATTACGTGTCAATAGCCCGGGCGGCAGCGCTTTTGCTTCTGAGATCATTCGCCAAGAAGTGACACATTTACAGAAAGCCGGTAAGCCGGTGGTGGTTTCCATGGGTGGCATGGCGGCATCTGGCGGTTATTGGATTTCTTCCACGGCGGATTATATTGTGGCAGATAAAAACACAATTACCGGCTCTATCGGTATTTTTGCCGTGTTACCCACTTTCGAGAACACCATTAAGAAAATTGGCGTTTCTGCCGATGGCGTGAAAACTTCCAATTTGGCGTTAGGTTCTCTTTTAAGCCCGTTGTCCGCTGAATTAAATGATGTATTACAGCTGGAAATTGAACATGGTTACGATCAATTCTTAACTAAAGTAAGTGAGGGGCGTCATTTAACCAAAGCCCAAGTGGATAAGGTTGCACAAGGTCAAGTTTGGCTTGGTTCCGAAGCGTTAGCACATAAATTGGTGGATGAGTTAGGTAATCTTGATACCGCTCTAGGAAAAGCCATGGAATTGGTGAATGAAAGACGCTCAGAGCAAGAGAAAATTGATGAAAGTCATTTCTCTGTGGAATGGATGGTAGACGAGGAACGCACGTTGATTAAGAAGATCATGCGTGATTTCAAAGGTGAAGGTCGTCTTTGGTTACAGCGCGTGATGGCAGAAACTGTCGGATTACCAAAAGAAATGACACAGTTTAAAAAACAACTTGGTTTGTTAAATACGTTTAACGATCCGAAAGGGCAATATTTATATTGCTTAACCTGCGGTTCTGTGAAATAAAAGTGCGGTCGGTTTTTCGGGGGTTTTAGCGGAGATAAGATGGAACAGTTAGCAGAGTTAAGAGCGCAAATTGATCAATTAGATCAAGAATTGCTACAGCTTTTGGCAAAGCGCTTGGAAGTGGTACATAAAGTCGGTGAAGTTAAACAACAACATGGCTTGCCTATTTATGTGCCACAAAGGGAAATCGAAATGCTGCAACGAAAACGTGAAGCGGCTGAGCAACTTGGACTGTCACCGGATTTAATCGAAGACATTTTGCGCCGTATTATGCGTGAGTCTTATGTCAGTGAAAATCGTTTCGGCTTTAAAACCATAAATCCCGCAATTCGTAAAATTGTTATTGTGGGTGGGCGAGGCAAACTTGGGCGTTTGTTTGGTCATTACTTGCAAGGTTCCGGTTATCCTGTTGTGGCGTTGGAACAAGAGGATTGGCCTCAGGCAGAGAGCATTTTGCAAGAGGCGGATGTTGTGATTGTTTCTGTGCCTATCGCCAATACGCCTGAAGTGATTGAACGTCTTAAGCCCTATCTCACCGAAAATATGTTGTTGGCGGATTTAACCTCTGTGAAACGAGTGCCGTTACAAAAAATGCTGGAAGTGCATCAAGGCGCCGTGCTGGGGTTGCACCCAATGTTCGGGCCGGATATCGCCAGCATGGCAAAGCAAGTAGTGGCATTTTGTGACGGGCGTTTTAGCGAACGCTATCAGTGGTTGTTACAACAAATTCAAATTTGGGGTGCCAAAATCTACCAAGTAGATGCCGCGGAACATGATCACCACATGACCTATATTCAGGCGTTGCGTCATTTTTCCACGTTTGTATATGGCTTGTATTTATCCCAACAGCCGGTGGAATTGGAAAAATTATTAGCATTATCTTCGCCGATTTATCGTTTGGAATTGGCAATGGTCGGACGTCTATTTGCACAGGATGCGGCATTATATGCCGATATTATTGCGGATAAGCCGGAAAACTTAGCGGTGATTGAACATCTGAAAAACAGTTATGAAGTTGGCTTTGATTTTTTCAAAAACCATGATCGTCAAGGCTTTATTGACCAATTCAATCAAATTCGCGACTGGTTTGGTGATTATTCAGAACAATTTTTACAGGAAAGCCGTCAATTATTGCAGCAAGCCAGTGATGCAAGAAATGTTTAATGGCTCGATACAAAGCGTTATCTTACAGGGACTTAAACTGCTATAATACGCCGCAATTTTACTCGGAGAGTGAAAACATATGAGTCAATTTTTTTATATCCATTCGGAAAATCCGCAGGTGCGTTTGATCAATCAAGCGGTTGAAATTTTACGTAATGGTGGTGTGATTGTGTATCCTACCGATTCCGGCTATGCTTTGGGCTGCATGATTGGTGATAAGCATGCGATGGATCGTATCGTGCAAATTCGCCAATTACCGGAAGGACATAATTTTACCTTGGTATGTAGTGATTTATCGGAGTTATCCAATTATTCCTTGGTGACGAATTCTGCTTATCGTTTGATTAAAAACAACACGCCGGGACGTTATACTTTTATTCTAACGGCAACCAAAGAATTGCCACGCCGTTTAATGACGTCAAAACGAAAAACTATCGGGATTCGTGTGCCGGATAATCAAATTGCCTTGGATTTATTGAAGGCATTGGGTGAGCCAATTTTATCTTGTTCCTTAATGTTGCCAAACGAAGAACATATTACCCAGTCGGATCCGGAAGAAATTCGAGACCGCCTAGAGCATCAAGTGGATTTAATTATTCACGGCGGTTATTTAGGACAAGAACCAACCACTGTGGTTGATTTAACGACAGAAACACCAGTAATTTTGCGTGAAGGTAGTGGTTCGGTCACCCCATTTATTTAAACTTATTTTTGAAAAAGACGCTTGGGAAAGCGACAACGAGGATTTATGAAACCCACAATACAAAAACGCGTTCAAAATCGACCGCACTTAACACAGAAAAAACAACCGGCCGTAGTAACGAATCGTCCAGTTTCAGTAAAGCCAAACGGAAAAAATGAGATGAAAGGAACTTCAACTGAAGGCGAGAAGTTACAAAAAGTATTGGCAAGAGCCGGACAAGGTTCCCGTCGCGAAATCGAAAACATGATTGCAGAGAATAGAGTAAGTGTGGACGGTAAAATTGCAACGCTAGGCGACCGAATTAACGTGAATTCCGGTGTGAAAGTGCGTATTGACGGTAATTTGATTAATCTGACACAAGCGCAGAAAGAAGTGTGTCGTGTATTGATGTATTACAAACCGGAAGGTGAGCTTTGTACTCGTCATGATCCGGAAGGGCGTGCTACCGTGTTTGATCGTTTGCCGCGTTTAACCGGTGCCCGTTGGATTGCAGTCGGACGTCTAGATATTAATACATCGGGTTTATTGTTATTCACAACGGACGGTGAATTGGCGAATCGTTTAATGCACCCAAGCCGTGAAGTCGAGCGGGAATATTCCGTTCGTGTGTTTGGTGTAGTCGATGACGCTATGTTGAATCGCTTAAAGAAAGGCGTTCAATTGGAAGACGGCCCGGCAAATTTTAAGGAGATTAAATTTGTTGGTGGGGTGGGGATGAATCAATGGTTTGATGTGACCTTAATGGAAGGGCGTAATCGAGAAGTTCGTCGTTTATGGGAATCGCAAGGCATCCAAGTGAGCCGCTTGATTCGTATTCGTTATGGCAACATTAAATTGATGAAGAATTTACCACGTGGTGGCTGGCAGGAGATGGAACTGGCAGACGTGAATTATTTACGTGAGTTGGTTGGTTTACCACCGGAAACCGAAACCAAATTAGACATGAATAAGCAACGACGTAAGCCAAAGACAGGGAAAATCCGTAAGGCAGTTAAACGTTATTCAGAATTAAGCAAACGTTATAAAAAATAACCGCACTTTACGATTGTCATTAAAAGGAGAATTTATGAAATTTCAACAGCTTCGCTATATTGTTGAAGTCGCTAATCAAAATATGAATATCACGGAAGCCGCGCATGTTCTGTTCACATCGCAACCGGGTATTAGTAAACAGGTACGCTTATTAGAAAATGAGCTAGGCGTAGAAATTTTTGAACGTAATGGTAAGCACATCAAAGGATTAACGCCACCAGGGAAAAAGATTGTGGCGATTTCTCGTGAGATTATGATGAAAATGCAAGGTATTCGTTCTGTGGCTGATGAATATACCAAGCCTGAGCAGGGAGTATTACGTATTGCAACGACAAACACGCAAGCGCGTTATATGTTGCCAGCGGTAGTAGAAAAATTTTCTAAGCGTTATCCTAAGGTAAGTTTGCATATTCATCAGGGTTCACCTACCCAAATTTATGATGCATTGATGTCTGATGAAGTGGATTTAGCCATTACTACCGAAGCGCAATATCTCTTTGATGATGTGGTCTTGTTACCGTGTTATTTATGGAATCGCTCAGTGATTGTGAAGCCTGATCATCCTTTAGCTCAATGTGAACATCTTACAATTGAAGAGTTGGGGAAATATCCTTTAATTACCTATACCTTTGGTTTTACCGGCGCTTCTGATTTAGATTATGCTTTTAATAGTGCGGGTATTCTGCCAAATATTGTGTTTACTGCAACGGATGCGGATATTATCAAAACCTATGTACGTATGGGCTTGGGTGTAGGGATCATGGCTGCTATGGCACATACATCGGCAGATAAGGATTTGGTGGCTATCAAAGCAGATCATTTATTCCGTCCGAGTATGACACAAATTGCATTTAAGAATGGTGCATTTTTACGAAATTATATGTATGACTTTATTAATTATTTTTCACCGCACTTGACTCGTACTAATGTCGAAAAAGCTGAAGCATTGCATGATAATAGCGACGTGAAAAAGTTATTTAGTAATGTCACCTTAGAAGTATTGTAATACTAACTCATTTATTTTTCTTAATATTGATATAGGAAGCAAGATGTCAAATTTACAACAAATTATTGAAAATGCCTTTGAAAAAAGAGCGGAAATTACTCCCAACACCGTTGATGCACAAACCCGTGCAGCTATTGAAGAAGTGATTGAAGGCTTAGACTGTGGTAAATATCGTGTGGCAGAAAAAATTGATGGAGAATGGGTCACTCACCAATGGTTGAAGAAAGCGGTATTGCTCTCTTTCCGTATCAATGACAATCACATTATTGATGGTGCAGAAACCAAATACTACGACAAAGTGGCCTTAAAATTTGCCGATTACACGGAAGAACGTTTCCAACAAGAAGGTTTCCGTGTAGTGCCTTCCGCCACTGTGCGTAAAGGGGCATACATTGCTAAAAACACAGTACTAATGCCATCTTATGTGAATATTGGTGCGTATGTGGGCGAAGGAACGATGGTGGATACTTGGGCAACAGTCGGCTCTTGTGCACAAATCGGTAAAAACGTGCACTTATCCGGTGGCGTAGGGATCGGTGGTGTGTTAGAACCATTACAAGCCAACCCAACCATTATCGGCGATAACTGCTTTATTGGCGCGCGTTCTGAAGTGGTAGAAGGGGTGATCGTTGAAGACGGTTGTGTGATCTCTATGGGCGTATTTATTGGCCAATCTACCAAAATTTATGATCGTGAAACCGGCGAAATTTATTATGGTCGTGTACCGGCTGGTTCAGTCGTTGTTTCCGGTAGTCTTCCGTCAAAATGCGGTAAATACAGCCTTTACTGTGCTGTTATCGTGAAAAAAGTGGATGCTAAAACGCTAGGAAAAGTGGGTATCAATGAATTATTGCGTTCCATTGAAGAATAATTAAAAACACAATAAAAAAAGACCGCACTTTATATCGCAAAGTGCGGTCTTTTTCTTTTCTAAATCGGTAAATTATTTCTTCCTTGCCAACATGGTCACAAATTTCATTTTATAGCGATTGCCGTTTTCGTCGGTTTTATGCAGTTCGCCCATGTTTTCGTTATATTCTAAGAATTCCCAATCGTTGTAGTATTCTTTCAATTCATTTTCACCAAAAGTAAATGAGAATGGCAGTGGGCAAGGCACTTCCGGAGTGGACATAGCAGCCACGATTAAATTGTAGCCTCCCGGGTTGGTATGGCGTTGCATGTTTTCAAGAATTGCCGGTACGCGAACACGATCGAGGAACATAAAGACCACCGTCGACACAATAAAATCATAGTTTTCTTGAATGTTTGCCTCGTTGATATTGTAAAGTGCGGTCTGAATTTTTAGATTTTCTTTCTCTTTAGTCTCGTTTAAAAATTGGAGACTGCTTTCATTGTGATCCCAAGCGGTGACATCATAACCGAGTAAACTTAAATAGAGGGAGTTACGGCCTTGTCCACAACCTAAATCCAGCACTTTACATGGTTTGATGATTTTAGCGGCACCGACTACATCACCGTGCGTGGCGGTCATATTGTATTTCTTGCTGAAGTAGTCTTCCTTGGTGCAATAAAATTCAAGGAAACATTCCAAATCATCGGAAAGGGCTTCAACACGGTGCCATTGTTGCGGTTCAACAAAAGGAGTTTCATCTTGTGGTGTGAAAATGTGTTCGCTCACAATATCACCATTTTCTTTGAGGACATAAAATTTAAGTTTGCCTTTTAATACGGTGAGTTTTCCCCAAGTGCCGACTTTTGTGTTGTGTTTTTCTTGAAACATTTTTGGCAAGCTGTCTTTGGTCCAAATCGGCATTTTTTTATAGCAAATAAGTTCGTTTTGCATTTTTTTCTCCAAATTTTTAGGGTTTTAATAGTTGAGTTTAATGGTAGGTTAATTGCGTGAAATACGCAATATTTAATTCTTTTTCAAACGAAGATATGATAAAAATCAATCATTTTAGAAAGTGCGGTTGTTTTTTTTAAGGATTTTGTGGGACACTATAATTTTTAATATATTAACTTATATAGCGCTAATTTTAAACTGCACAAATATGGGGTATTTTCAGGCGAGGAGAGAAAAATTACTATCATTTTTTCAAAAAATCTAATAACATTTATATCATTTGTTAAAAATTTGTAATTTATATTTTTATACAAATTTATCTAGTAACTTTGACAAATTAAACTATTTTTAGTTATCAATTCGTTGTTTAATTGCTACCAAAAGTAGCGTTAAACGTACTTCTAACTTAACAAAAATAAGGAAAAAACTATGTCAGAATTGTTAAAAAATGACGTAGACCCGATCGAAACTAATGATTGGTTGGCAGCAATTGATTCGTTAATTCGTGAGGAAGGCATTGAGCGCGCTCAGTTCATTATCGATCAAGTTATGCAACAAGCTCGCGCTGGTGGCGTTTCTTTACCAAGTGGGATCACAACCGATTATGTGAATACCATTCCTGTTTCCGAACAACCGGCTTATCCGGGCAATTTAGAGATTGAACGTCGCATTCGTTCTTATGTTCGTTGGAATGCCGTGATGATGGTATTACGGGGACAGAAAAAAGACCTTGATTTAGGTGGCCACTTATCCACTTTCCAATCTGCGGCAACCATGTATGAAGTCGGTTTTAACCATTTCTTCAAAGCGGCAACAGAGAAAAACGGCGGTGACTTAGTCTTCTTCCAAGGTCATGCAGCACCGGGGATGTATGCTCGTGCTTTCTTAGAAGGACGTTTAACAGAAGAGCAATTAGACAACTTCCGTCAAGAAGTGCATGGCAAAGGCTTGTCTTCTTACCCTCATCCGAAATTAATGCCGGATTTCTGGCAATTCTCCACTGTTTCTATGGGTTTAGGCCCGGTGAACGCCATTTATCAAGCCCGTTTCTTAAAATACTTACAAAATCGTGGTTTGAAAGACACTGCTGATCAAAAAGTGTATGCCTTCTTAGGCGATGGTGAGATGGATGAAATTGAATCTAAAGGTGCATTAACTTTCGCCGCACGCGAACATTTAGATAACCTCATTTTCGTCATTTCTTGTAACTTACAACGCTTAGACGGCCCGGTAAACGGTAACGGTAAAATCGTTCAAGAATTAGAAGGTTTATTCGTGGGCGCCGGTTGGGAAGTAATCAAAGTCATGTGGGGTAGCCGTTGGGATAAATTATTTGCCAAAGACACCACAGGTAAACTTACTCAATTAATGATGGAAGTGGTTGATGGTGACTACTTAACTTTCAAATCTAAAGACGGTGCTTACGTACGTGAACACTTCTTCGGTCGTTACCCAGAAACAGCTGCATTAGTTGCTGATATGACTGATGATGAAATTTGGGCGTTACAACGTGGCGGTCATGATCCGCTTAAAGTGTTTGCTGCATTCAAGAAAGCACAAAATGCCGGTAAACCGGTTGTTATCTTAGTGCAATCAGTAAAAGGCTATAAAATTGCTGAAGCAGAAAGTAAAAATACTGCACACCAATCCAAAAAAATGTCTGCTGAGAGTATCAAAGCTTACCGCGACTACTTCCACATTCCAGTGAAAGATGAAGATTTGGAAAGCTTGCCATATGTCACCTTCCCAGAAGGTTCCGAAGAGTACAAATACTTGCATGAACATCGTAAAGCATTGCAAGGTTATGTGCCTGCTCGTCAACCGAAATTTACCGTAGACTTCAAAGCGCCTGAGCTTTCAGAATTCTCTGCGTTGTTAGAAGCGCAACCGCGTCCGATTTCAACTACAATGGCATTTGTTCGTTTCTTAAACACTTTATTAAAAGATAAGGAAGTGGGCAAACATATCGTTCCAATCGTGGCAGACGAAGCACGTACTTTCGGTATGGAAGGATTATTCCGTCAAATCGGTATTTACAACCCGCATGGTCAAAATTATGTCCCATCCGACCGTGATTTAGTAGCTTACTATCGCGAAGCGAAAGATGGTCAAGTCTTACAAGAAGGGATCAACGAATTAGGGGCAACCTCTTCTTGGTTAGCAGCAGCAACGTCTTATTCTGTGAGCAATATGCCGATGATCCCATTCTTCATCTATTACTCTATGTTCGGTTTCCAACGTGTTGGTGACTTGATGTGGGCAGCAGGTGACCAATTGGCACGCGGTTTCATGATCGGTGGTACGTCAGGCCGTACAACATTAAATGGTGAAGGTTTACAACACGAAGATGGCCACAGCCACATTCAATCTTTAACGATTCCGAACTGTGTGTCTTATGACCCGGCATTCGCTTATGAAGTGGCAGTTATCATGCAAGACGGTATTAACCGTATGTATGGTGAAAAACAAGAAGATGTGTTCTATTACATCACCACGTTAAATGAAATTTACGATCAACCGGCGATGCCAAAAGGTGCGGAAGAAGGTATCCGTAAAGGCTTATATAAATTTGAACACGTACAAGGAAAAGGTAAAGGCGAAGTGCAATTACTTGGTTCCGGTGCGATCTTGCGTCATGTACGTGAAGCAGCTCAAATCTTGGCGAACGACTACGGCATCAGTTCTGATGTTTATAGTGCGCCATCCTTCACTGAAGCAGCTCGCGAAGGGGCGGATGCGGTTCGTTGGAACATGTTACACCCAACCGAAACCCCACGCGTGCCATACGTTGCTCAAGTGATGAACGACAAGCCTGCCGTTGCAGCAACTGACTACATGAAGCTTTTTGCTGAACAGATTCGCGCTTATGTACCGGCTAAACATTATCATGTGTTGGGTACGGATGGTTTCGGTCGTTCCGATAGCCGTGCGAACTTGCGTGACCACTTTGAGGTAGATGCACATCACGTTGTGGTTGCCGCATTACATGTGTTGGCACAAGAAGGCACGGTTGACAAGAAAGTGGTTGCCGAAGCAATCACAAAATACGGTATTGATCCTGAAAGATTGAACCCGTTATACGCATAAAAAATAACGAAAAAAACGACCGCACTTGATGAAAGTGCGGTTGATTTTCCAAACGTTTAAAAGGTAAAAAGAAATGGCTAAACAAATTCAAATTCCGGATATCGGTAGTGATGAAGTGACCGTTACCGAAGTGATGGTAAAAGTTGGAGATACGATTACTGCGGAGCAATCCATCATCAATGTTGAAGGTGATAAAGCATCGATGGAAGTGCCGGCACCTGAAGCGGGCGTGGTTAAAGAAGTGTTAGTGAAAGTGGGAGATAAAGTGACTACCGGCACGCCTATGTTGGTATTAGATAGCGCTGACGCAGCACCTGCACAAGCCGCTCAACCGGCCGCGGCTCCTGCCACTGCACCGGCGACTGCACAAGTGGTTGATGTGAATGTACCAGATATCGGTTCTGATGAAGTCAACGTTACCGATGTTATGGTCAAAGTAGGCGACCGTGTTGAAGTGGATCAATCCATTATTAACGTTGAAGGCGATAAAGCGTCTATGGAAGTGCCAGCACCTGTTGCCGGTATCGTAAAAGAAATTATTATTAAAGCGGGCGATAAAGTGTCCACCGGCACATTGATTATGCGTTTTGAAGTTGCCGGCAGTGCGTCTGCTTCAGCACCAGCGGTCTCTGCGCCAACTGCTGCACCTGCCGCACCGGTTGCCGGTGGTGTGAAGGATGTGAATGTTCCGGATATTGGTGGTGACGAAGTGAATGTCACTGAAATTATGGTAAAAGTAGGCGATAGCATCACAGAAGAGCAGTCATTAATTACCGTTGAAGGTGACAAGGCATCTATGGAAGTGCCTGCACCATTTGCCGGTGTGGTTAAAGAAATCTTAGTGAAAGCAGGCGATAAAGTGTCAACCGGTTCTTTGATTATGCGCTTTGAAGTCGCTGGTGCCGCTCCGGCTATTGCCGCTGCACCACAAGCGACTGCACCTGCACAGGTAGCTGCGCCAGCTGCCGCACCTTCTGCACCGGCAGTAACAGCATCTGATGTTGATGTCACTTCAGCGAAAAGTTTTGCACACGCTACACCGGTGATTCGCCGTCTTGCTCGTGAATTCGGTGTGAACTTAGATAAAGTGAAAGGTACCGGTCGTAAAGGTCGCATCTTAAAAGAAGACGTTCAAGCTTATGTAAAAGCGGCAGTGAAAGCGTTAGAAAGTGGTTCTTCAGCGGCTACTGGCGCTGCAAATGGCGCAGGTTTAGGCTTGTTACCATGGCCGAAAGTTGATTTCAGCAAATTTGGTGAAATCGAAGAAGTGGAATTAAGCCGTATCAATAAGATTTCCGGTGCAAACTTACATCGTAACTGGGTTATGATTCCACACGTTACTCATTTCGATAAAGCGGATATCACCGAGTTAGAAGCTTTCCGTAAAGAACAAAATGCCTTAGCGGAAAAACAAAAACTTGGCGTGAAAATCACACCGGTTGTATTCATTATGAAAGCGGTTGCTAAAGCATTAGAAGCGTTCCCACGTTTCAACAGTTCTATCACTGAAGATGCGCAGCGCTTAATCTTGAAAAAATACATCAACATTGGTGTGGCAGTAGATACACCAAATGGTTTGGTTGTACCTGTATTCAAAGATGTGAATAAAAAAGGCATTATCGAGCTTTCCCGTGAATTGGCAGAAGTTTCTAAGAAAGCTCGTGACGGTAAATTAACGGCATCCGATATGCAAGGCGGTTGTTTTACAATCTCCAGTATCGGAGGTTTGGGTACAACTCACTTTGCGCCAATCGTGAATGCGCCGGAAGTGGCGATTTTAGGTGTATCCAAATCTTCAATGGAACCTGTATGGAATGGTAAAGATTTTGCCCCGCGCTTAATTCTTCCGATTTCCTTGTCATTCGACCACCGTGTTATTGACGGTGCCGACGGTGCACGCTTCATTAGCTACATCGGTTCTGTGTTGGCAGATTTACGTCGTTTAATTATGTAATTTATTGTGCCTCTCTCAAGTGAGAGAGGCATTTTAAACTATTGAGCGCTTGATTGATGAAGTGCGGTCATAAAAAATCGCATTTTTAAGGAGACAAAATGAGTAAAGAAGTGAAAACCCAGGTCGTCGTGCTTGGTGCAGGCCCGGCAGGTTATTCAGCTGCATTCCGTTGTGCTGATTTGGGCTTAGAAACAGTCATCGTTGAACGTTATTCTACTTTAGGCGGCGTTTGTTTAAACGTAGGTTGTATTCCATCTAAAGCCTTATTACACGTTGCAAAAATTATTGAAGAAGCCAAACACGTTGAACATCACGGCGTTGTTTTTGCTGAACCAACGATTGATTTAGATAAAATTCGTGCCGGTAAAGAAGGCGTGGTTTCCCGCTTAACCGGTGGTTTAGCCGGTATGGCAAAAATGCGTAAAGTGCAAGTGGTACAAGGCGAAGCAAAATTTGCTGATTCCCACACTTTAGCAGTGACCGATAAAGACGGTAATGTCACTAACGTGAAATTTGATAATGCGATTATTGCCGCGGGTTCTCGTCCAATCGAATTGCCATTTATTCCCCACCACGATCCGCGTGTTTGGGATTCTACGGATGCGCTTGCATTGCGTGAAGTGCCAAAAGAATTTTTGATCATGGGCGGTGGTATCATTGGTTTGGAAATGGGTACCGTTTACCAAGCGTTAGGGTCTAAAGTTGATGTGGTTGAAATGTTTGACCAAGTGATTCCTGCAGCAGACAAAGATATCGTTAAAATCTTCACTAAGCGTATTGAGCAAAAATTCAATTTAATGCTTGAAACCAAAGTGACTGCCGTAGAAGCAAAAGAAGACGGCATCTATGTATCTATGGAAGGCAAAGCAGGCAACATCACAAAACGTTATGATGCTGTATTAGTGGCTATCGGTCGTACACCGAACGGTAAATTGCTTGATGCAGAAAAAGCCGGAGTGAACGTTGATGAACGCGGTTTCATTCGTACCGACAAACAAATGCGCACCAATGTGTCTCACATTTTTGCTATCGGTGATATCGTTGGTCAACCAATGTTAGCCCATAAAGGTGTTCATGAAGGTCACGTGGCTGCTGAAGTTATTGCGGGTAAAAAACACTATTTCGATCCGAAAGTGATTCCTTCTATTGCCTATACCGAGCCTGAAGTGGCATGGGTAGGTAAAACCGAGAAAGAATGTAAAGCGGAAGGCTTGAACTATGAAGTGGCAAACTTCCCGTGGGCAGCTTCCGGTCGTGCTATTGCTTCTGACTGTGCCGACGGTATGACAAAACTGATTTTCGATAAAGACACTCATCGCGTATTAGGTGGTGCTATTGTAGGTACCAACGCAGGTGAATTGTTAGGTGAAATCGGTTTGGCTATCGAAATGGGTTGTGATGCGGAAGACATCGCGTTGACCATCCACGCACACCCAACCTTACACGAATCTGTCGGTTTAGCCGCCGAAGTATTCGAAGGTTCAGTTACCGACTTACCAAATCCAAAAGCGAAGAAAAAATAATTTGCTTGATTAAACATAAAAGCCTTTCCAAACGGAAAGGCTTTTTTGCTTAAATATTGCAGGATGATTTTTTATTCCAATCCATTCAACGCATTGATCAACCTGATTTCTTCAAACAAACTCAAATCCGTGGCTAAAATCGACCGCACTTTTAGACGACCTTGGGCTAATAATGCCGCCCGTTGGGTGCCTTCAAGAAGTGGTGTGTCGGGCGTGAACCATTGTGTGCCTTGGCGGAAAATAAGGTTGCCGATAGAGCAATCTGTGACATGCCCGTTTTTGATGATCATGATTTCATCGCAATCGCCTTTTTGCGCGAGTAATTCGTTTAATAAAGTGCGGTCAGCGTATTTCAAGCCGTAGTCAATGTGGTCGCAGATAACCGGTTTAAAGGTGCGATAATGTTTGCGTTGATAAGGAAAATAACGGCATTGAATCTGCTCGGCGTTGTAATCGATTCGGCAACGAATCAGCGGTTCGGTAGCCAGTTCGAGCGGCACACGAATATGTTCGGCAAGCTGAAAAATGTGAGGAAAAACGACCGCACTTTGTTTGTTATAAAATGCCTGTAAACTGCGTTCGTAGCGTTGTTGATGGCGTTCGATATTGCGGCTTTTGCCTTGTTCGATGGCAAGGGTTTCAAATAAAGGAAATTCCATGGTTAAGCCCTCTGTAACGGCACATACACTTTTTGAATCAATTCTTGATATTCTTCCTGTGCGTCACTTTGAATGGTGATGCCCCCGCCACTGCGGAAAGCAAAGCCTTTTTCTGTGTCTTCAATAAAACGAATTGCCACCGCACTTTGTAATTTTTCCCCATCAAAAATACCGAATATACCGGTGTAATAGCCACGAGGTTGTTGTTCGGCCTGTTGAATAATTTGTACGGTTTTTTCTTTGGGGGCGCCACTGATCGATCCGGCGGGTAACAGTTTGGCAAGAAGAGAACCGATTTCTTTCTGCCAGTTTTCCGCCAATTCACCACGAATTTCGGAGCTAGTTTGCAAAATGGCGCCGCGTTCTGTTTGGATTTCTTCCACATAACGAAAGCGCGTCACGTGAATATTTTTTGCCACAGTGGCTAAGTCATTGCGCATTAAATCCACAATAGTGTAATGTTCCCGCTGTTCTTTTGGATTGTTGAGCAAGGTGGCTTGGGCATAGGGACGTGTTGCATCAATCGTGCCTTTCATCGGATAAGTGAAAATATGGTTGTCGTATAAATTGACAAAACATTCCGGTGAAAAACACACAAATTGATCTTTGAACAACAACTTGTATTTTGCCTGACTGTATTGGAAGAGTTGACGCAGTGAATAATGGGTTTCAATCGGGGTCGGATAAGTCAGATTCAGTAAATAGGAATTACCGAAGCGCTGTTCTTGTTGTACCAAATCAAAGCCTTTTTGATATGCGGAAAAATCCATTGGCTGTTTATGTAAATGAAAAGGTGGCATTGGCGATGTTTTATGCGGCGATGCTTCCCGCCAATTCACGTTGGTATAGTCTGGAAATTGGACGAAAATCCCTTGTTCAGCCATTTCATTTAACGGACAGAATATCGGTTTTTGTTGCTCAAAATCGATTAAAAAGAAGAAGGGGTTTTTTGTTTCGCCAAATTGGTTCGCTTGTTGAATAAAATCTTGCCACATAACATTATCTCGTGAAAAATCGGCGAAAATTTTAGCTTAAATTGCCATAAAATTATATACTTCACCGCCTACTTAGCCCTCAGAGAAAGAGTTTATGTCGCTACTGATCATCAATAATCACGATTCTTTTACCTTCAACTTAGTGGATTATATCCGCCGCTTGAACGTGCCATTTCAAGTGGTCAATGTGGAAGAACTGGATTTAGATGCCGTGGACGATTTTTCTCATTTATTGATTTCTCCCGGCCCGGATGTACCGCGCGCTTATCCGATATTATTTGACTTGCTGGCACGTTATCAGCACAGTAAATCCATTTTGGGCGTGTGTTTAGGGCATCAAATGTTATGCGAATTTTTTGGCGCAGAATTACATAATCTTCCATCTCCACGTCATGGGCAAGCCAAGCGGTTGCAGTGTGTGGAGGAATCCCTTCTCTTTAAAGATATGCCGCAGACCTTTCAAATTGGCTTATATCATTCTTGGGCGGTAAGTGAGCAGAATTTCCCAAGCGCATTACAAATTACCGCCCGTTGTGATGACAACATCATTATGGCCATGCAGCATAAAACGTTGCCGATTTACGGGGTACAATTTCACCCGGAATCCTATATTTCGGAATATGGTGAGCAAATTTTGCGAAATTGGTTGCAGGAATCTTAAGAAGAGCCATCAAAGTGCGGTGCTTTTTCGCTGCGTTTTTAGATCGAGATCACACAAACCACAAAAATCCTTTCTCTCCCTTGTTTTTGCGCAAGGGCTCCTTTAAGGTTAGACGATATATTCAAACGTTGTGAAACTAAAGGAGTTTTTGATGAATATTGTTTTTCTCGATCGTACCAGTATTCCCGCAAGCCATGATATTCCACGCCCAAGCTTTCCACACACTTGGACGGAATATGACCGCACTTTGCCGGAGGAAACCTTTGAACGCACCAAAGACGCCGATATTGTGGTGACCAACAAAGTGGTGTTTGACCGAGAATTATTAAGCCGATTACCAAAATTAAAACTCATCGCCATTACGGCGACCGGTACCAACAACATTGATTTAGACGCTGCGAAAGACCTCGGCATTGCCGTAAAAAATGTGCCCGGTTATTCCAGTGTGGCCGTGCCGGAGCATGTATTGGGCATGATTTTCTCATTAAAACATAGCCTTATTGGGTATCATCGCGATCAAGTGACCTCTGATCGTTGGGCCACCTGCGGACAGTTCTGCTACACCGATTATCCGATAACGGATGTGCGAGGCGCGACGTTAGGTGTATTTGGGAAAGGTTGCTTAGGCACAGAAGTGGGGCGTTTGGCGCAATTATTGGGCATGAACGTGCTGTATGCGGAACACAAAGGTGCAGGCCACATTCGTGAAGGCCACATTCGTGAAGGCTACACTGCGTTTGAAACCGTATTGAAACAAGCGGATATTGTTACGCTGCATTGCCCGTTAACCGATACCACCAAAAACCTCATTAATGCGGAGACCTTAGCATTAATGAAACCAACGGCTTATCTCATCAATACCGGGCGAGGCCCATTGGTGGATGAAGCAGCATTGTTAGAGGCGCTAGAAAACGGCAAAATTGCCGGGGCAGCGTTAGACGTGTTGGTAAAAGAGCCACCGGAAAAGGACAACCCATTAATTCAAGCAGCAAAACGTTTGCCGAATTTATTAATCACGCCGCATATTGCGTGGGCGAGTGATTCAGCAGTGACCACCTTAGTGAATAAAGTCGCACAAAATATCGAAGATTTTGTGGCGCACGGTAAGTAATTTTCGTTTCCTGTGCTATGATGTGGCGCCTTAAAAAGGCGCCATTTTTGATGGCAAATCGTATTTTTTAACTTAAAGAAACCTAACCATGAAAAAAAATCTTATCACAACTACAATGTTATTTGCGCTTCCAACGATCGCCTTCGCCGGTGAAAACACAAAAACCGAATTAGCTCCCGTTGTCGTTTATTCTGCGTATGCTACACCAGTGAACCAAGATCAAACCGCTTCCTCTGTTACGGTTCTCACTGAAAAAGAGTTTGCCGAGCGCAACGCCACTTATGTGAGCGATGTGTTGAAAACCGTGCCAAGCCTTGCTGTAAGTGCTTCAGGCGGTCGTGGTACATTGACCAATGTCTTTTTACGTGGTGCAGATGCTAATCATACTGCCGTGATTATTGATGGTGTAAAAGTTAATCCGGTTTCCGGCTACGGTTTTGATTTCGGTGGATTAGCTTTAAGCAACATCGATCGCATCGAAGTCTTACGCGGTGAGCAATCCGCGCTTTGGGGAAGTGATGCGATGGGCGGTGTGATTTATATCACCACCAAAAAAGGCTTAGAAAAAGGCAAAACCTTCAATGTTGACTATGATTTCGGCACAGGATCTCACCGTACTGTTGATGGTTCATTAACCCTTTCAGGCTCAAACAACAATTTCTATTATGCTTTACACGGTGACAGCCACTATACCAAAGGCATTTCAGCACTCAGCAAAGACCGTTTTAACTACACGGCACAAGATGGCACAGCGGTCAGTACCGGTGGAGCAAGTGAGCGTGATAAATTCCACCGTGATAATGCCTCTCTTCGTTTTGGCTATGACGATAACCAAAAAGGCTTTGATTTCTTAACCTCTCATAGCAGTCAAACAGCTAACTTTGATAACAGTGCAACAGATGAAAAAGGTCATTACACTCGCACACGTGATACCTTATTTAAATTAAGTGGTTTCTTAGGTAATGGCGATGAATTACTTAAACATAAAGTTGGCGTAAGCCATATCAAAACCGACAGCGATACGGTTGGCTATGCCTCAGCTTACGATGCGAAAAAACTCAATGCGAACTATCAATTAGATGTGAATTTCGATCGTGAAGGCACCATCACGCAAGGTTTAAGTTTCTTAACAGACTATCAAAAAACAGATTTTAATTCGTCCTATTTCAATAATGCGGGTAATAAAAAGCTTATTGAGAAAAGCGTCGCGGCAGAATATCGCCTATTACACGATGCGGATCATAGTTTGAATGTGAGTGGCCGTTACACTGATAGCTCTGAATACGAAAATTCATGGACAGGCCGTATTGCCGGGGCTTATCGCTTACATAACAATGTGAAAGCACATGCAAGCATTGGTTCAGCAATTCAAAATCCGACAATTACGGAATATTACGGCTATAACGCACGCTATATCGGCAACCCGAATTTACAACCTGAGAAAAGTTTAGGTGGCGATGTTGGTTTCTTGTTTGAAACCAATGATGGGCATCACAGCTTTGATGTAACTTATTTCGCTCGCAACGTGAAAAACGCGATTAGCAGCGAAGTGATCAACTTCACCACTTATGCAAGCCGTGCCGTAAACCTTGAAGGTAAGAGCAAAGTGAAAGGTCTTGAAGTGGCTTACAACGGTAAAGTTACTGATGCATTAACTACTTATGCTAACTACACCTACACGCAAACCCGAGATAGCAAAGGCGCTGAATTGGCACGTCGTCCAAAACATTTGGCGAACGCGGGCTTAGCATACCAAATCACTGAAAAATTGGGTGCAGATGTAAATGTCTCTTACACAGGCAAACGCATGGATACCTACTATTCACCGACTTACAGCACGCATAAAGTGAAATTGCCATCTTACACCTTGGCAAACTTAGGCGTGAACTATAAAGTGGCAGATAGCTTGACGATTTATGCAAATCTTAACAACGTATTCAATAAAAAATACGAAAACGTCCTTGGTTATGGCCAAGAAGGGCGTCATGTTTATGTTGGCTTGAGAGGATCGTTCTAATCATAAGGCGGGCTGTGGTCCGCCGAATTTTTTAATCATGGCGGGCTGAAAACCCGCCTTCGTTATATGAAAAAAACATCCTTTATTTTCACCGCACTTTTTCTTTCCTTTTCTGCACACGCAGAACAATTTGTGTCGCTCACCTTGTGCAGCGACAGACTGCTTGCGGAAATTGCCCGTCCGGAACAAATCGCGGCAATGTCGCCTTACTCTCAAAATCCGCGCATGATGCTGGATAAAATTAATCAAGACAAGCCGATCCTTGAACCGCAACTGACCGCATTGTTGCCTTATTTGGATAAAACGCTGTTGATTAATGAAACCTTTTATCCCCAATTGGTCGCCGATTTAAAGCGCCTTGGCGTAAAAATTGTGCCGATTAATGACAGCCCACAAACCGCCGAAGAATTATTTGAACTCCTGTTGCAACTTGGGAAAATTACCGGTAATGAAGCCCATGCGGAACAGTTGGTAGCAAAATTAAAATCACAAAAGACTAAACTGAATGTGTCCTTGACCGATACGCTAATGTTATCGGAAACCGGCGTAGTAGAGCCCATTTTCCCGCAATATAATGTGCTATTAGCATTGCTTGGTTTAACACCATTAAAAGACCCATTGACCCCGCAAAACTTTTCATTGGAAAAAGTGCTGCTTGCGCAACCTAACGGGTTAATCGAAATCACTGACCAACAAAGCTATAACGAACAGGCAGAATTGCTTGACCATCCGCTGTTAAAAAAATACTTTGAAAATCGACCGCACTTTCGCATTCCGATGAAATATACTTATTGCTTTGATCATGGCGTGTGGCAGGGGGCGGAGAGGGTTTATCAACAATCAACGTCATGGAACTCGATAAATCTCCCTTGAATGAGACAAATCTCCCCTAGCCCCTCTTTACTAAAGAGGGGAATTTCGTTATTAAATTAACCCCAGATGGCATATTTACCGTTTTTGTGTATGAATGATTAAAATAAAACATCAGAATGATAAATTATCGATACAATAGTCCCCCTCTTTAGTAAAGAGGGGTTAGGGGAGATTTGCTAAATTAAAGAGGAGATTTGTTAAATCTAAGGAAGAAATTTGATAACACTAAAACGAAGGACATACCCAATGATATTTGGATTACACAGGAAATAGCCCATTGATAAAAACACAAAAATTAAATACCGCACTTTTTTCATTGTTGCTGTTGATAACAGGCATCGCCCTTTATCATCAACTCGGCGATTTTGCCCATCTTAAAAATGCGGATGGGGTACTGACTGATATGCGTTCGCTTGTGCTGTGGGATGTTCGTGTACCGCGTATTGGTTTAGCGATTTTAACCGGTGCCAGTCTTGCCCTTGCGGGCAATGCCATGCAGGGGCTCTTCCAAAATCCGTTGGCAAGCCCCGGTTTGCTCGGCAGTAGTGCCGGGGCAACGGCGGCCAGTGTGCTCGTTCTTTATTATTTTTCAGTGCCGTTTACGGTATTGTTATTCGGCGGTGTTTCGGGGGCATTAGCGAGTTTTCTATTGGTTTATGCCATTGCCAAAAATCATGGCACGACCATGATGCTCCTCAGTGGTTTAGCGGTGAATATGTTACTTGGCGCCGCTATTGCGTTGTTGTTATCTAACGCTGAAAGCCCTTGGGCGCTAGCAGAGCTTTACCGTTGGTTACAAGGTTCATTAGTGTGGGCGAAGCTTGACACTTTGGTTATTTCACTGCTGATTGTTCTGTTTGGTTTAGTTTGTTTATATCGCGAACGTCGTTATGTGGATTTACTCAGTTTCGGTGAAGAGACTGCCGGCACCATGGGGATCGATCCGAAACGCAGCTTTTTTATCACCACCTTTGGCGTTGCGTTGCTCGTCGGCGCAACTATTCCACAAACGGGTGCCATCGGTTTTATCGGCTTAATCGCACCGCACTTTGCACGAATTTTATTGAAACAACGCCCATCACAACTTTACATAACAAGTGCCTTATTTGGGGCTTTATTGTTGCTCATTGCGGATCTTTGTGTGCAATATGTGCCGTTTTTCTCTCACATTTACATCGGCACACTCACGGCAATGATTGGTGCGCCATGTTTGATTTGGATTTTATTGACGGAACAACGGCGATTGGCAAGGTAACCTTATGATTAAAATCGAGAATCTCTCCCAACCTTACGGCTTAAAAGGCATTCACTGCACTATCCCAACGGGCAAATTGGTCGGCATTATGGGGGCTAACGGTGCGGGCAAATCGACGTTGCTGAAAACCATCGCCGGTATTTTGCCTATTACAAGCGGTGAAATTTTGTTCAACAATCACAAATTAACCACAATGACCGCGGAACAAAAAAGCCAACAGTTGGCTTACCTTGCACAAAACACGGAAATTCACTGGGATTTATCTGTGTATGACGTTATCGCGTTAGGGTTACCGAATCCGCTTAATCGAGCCAAAGAACAAGAAAAAGTGCGGTCGATTTCAGAAACATTTTCCGTTTCTCATTTATTAGAAAAATCCTTTCGCCAACTTTCCGGCGGCGAAAAAGCCCGTGTACAACTTGCCCGTTGTTGTATCAAAAATGCCCCTTTATTGCTTGCTGACGAACCCATTGCCGCCCTCGATCCGTTTTATCAAATCGATATTATGGAACAATTGAAATCTCTTACGCCCAGTCACACCTGCGTGGTCGCAATCCATCACCTTTCTTTAGCCTATAAATTCTGTGACGAAGTCATTTTATTGAATCAAGGACAAATCATTGCGAGCGGAGAAACAACAGGTGTATTAACTGCCGAGAATTTGGCAAACGCGTTTAGTATTCAGGTAGAAATTGATGAAGTAAAGAAAGAAATTATGCGTGTTGAGAAGTTAAGTAGTGGGCCATACTAAACAGATTACGCGTAATATGCTCTAACTGTAAGTTATCATTATTGTTTTAATAATGTTAATAAATTCAATGGGCAATGTGATCCTTATCACGAATCCAAGATTCTCCCGCCTATTTAATTGACACCCAATTCCTGCAAGTTTATTAATACACTAATAAATTTAAATAAGCCAAGCAGGAAGGATGTCAACATGGCAAAGTTAGAAATTAAAAATATTACAAAAAAATTTGGTGATTTTTACGCGGCGAATAATATTACTTTTACTGCCGAGGAAGGGGAGTTTGTCACCTTATTGGGACCTAGTGGCTGTGGTAAAACCTCGTTGTTGAAACTCATTGCCGGTTTCCATGTGCCGGATGAAGGTGAAATTCTGATCAGCGGAAAAAATGTTAATGATGTTCCGCCGGAAAAACGCAATACTGCCATGTGCTTCCAATCTTATGCCCTTTTCCCTCACCTTAACGTCTCTCACAATATTTGCTATGGTTTAAAACAACGTTCAATCGATATTGAAGAACAAAAACAGCGTTTAAACCTTGCCTTGAAACAAATGGATTTAGAGTTTCATAAACTGAAATTACCCAGTGAACTTTCCGGTGGACAACAACAACGTGTTGCATTGGCTCGTGCTATGGTAACCCGCCCTGATGTAATTTTATTTGATGAGCCGCTTTCGAATTTAGACGCCAAATTGCGCGAAAGTGTGCGTTTTGAAATTAAGCAACTTTCCAAGCAATATAATTTAACCAGTATTTATGTGACTCACGATCAGGCTGAAGCCTTAACCATGTCCGATAAAATTATCGTGCTAAATAAAGGGGCGATTGAGCAAATCGGTTCTCCGCAAGATATTTATCATCACCCGAAAAATCGCTTTGTAGCAGATTTTATCGGTATCGCGAATATCACAGAAGCTAATGTAAAAAATATTGGTGAGAATCTGTATGCGGTCAGTTCTATTTTTGGTGATTTCACCGTGTTTTCTGAGAAAAAGCCGGAATCGGAACGGATTTATATTTGCTTCCGACCGGAAGACATTGAATTGTTACCTAACGCACAAACGGAAGTGGAAAACCAAATCACGGTGGACATTGTCAACACCGCATTTATGGGCAATATCACGGAAGTGCAAGGTGTTATTAAACGTAATGGCGAAGAGAAAAAATTACGTTTACAACTGACAAAATGCCCGAGTCTGAGCGATAAACTTACTTTTACGATTCCTCGCCATGCGATTACATTCTTGGAGTCTGTAAAATGAAAAACTTCAAAAATGATTTAAAAGCATGGCTCTTGCTGTGTAGTGGCTTAGGTACGATCTTATTTTTAATGGGATCCACATTCTACATTGTAGTTTCGCAGAGCCTCGGCTTATACAGCATGAGTGGTGAAGAAAGCCAATTTAGTTTGGAATATTGGAAAGCGGTATTAAATAGCCCTGTATTTCAAAATTCGTATATTTATTCCGTAAAAGTGTCCCTATTAGGCGCGATTTTATCCATCATCGTGGCTTATCCTATTGCTATGTGGTTGCGTAAAAAATTACCTGCCAAGGTAACGATCATCACCATCTTACGGGCGCCTATGTTGGTACCGGGTTTGGTTGCTGCCTTTTTGTTTGTCAATATGATTTCTTATCACGGCATTCTTAATGAAGTATTCGTTTATTTAGGCATTTGGAACGAACCGAAAACCCTACAAAATGACGAATTTGGCTGGGGGGTAGTGATTTTACAAATGTGGAAAAACATTCCTTTTGCTTTAATTCTTATTGGGGGCGCGGTCAATTCGTTGAAAACCGATTTATTAGATGCTGCTGCAAATTTAGGTTCAAGCCCTTGGCAACGTTTTCGTTATGTGATCTTTCCGCTGACCTTAGGTGCGGTGCAAGTTTCCTTTATTTTGATCTTTATTGGCGCATTGGGCGATTTTGCCTTTTATAGCATCGCCGGTCCGCGTAGCACTTATTCTTTGGCGCGTTTAATGCAAATGTCCGCCTATGAATTTGAAGAGTGGAATCAAAGTGCGGTCATGGCGTTAACCATTATGCTGACCTCTGCCTTTTTCACCATTTTAGTGTCATTACTGATTAAACCATTAGCTGTCAAACGTGGAGAAGTAAAATGAGTCGTTCCGCACAAATTACAACGAAAAATGGTCGATTAATCGCACGTATTTCTTTAACTTTTTTTATTCTTGCCAATTTTATTTGGTTGTTTTTACCGTTTTTGATGGCGGGCCTGTGGTCATTGGTGGATCCGGCAAAGCCTTGGAGCTATCCGGATATTTTCCCTCAATCATTATCTTTTGAACGTTGGAAAATCGTATGGGAAACCACGTCTTTGCCGGAGGCCATGTTTAACAGTTATACCATTGCGCCTACAGTTTCGCTGATCACGATTTTACTTTCTCTGCCAACTGCCTATGCTTTTGGGCGTATGGAATTTAGAGGTAAAAAATTAGCGGAATTATTAACACTGATTCCGTTGGTTATTCCCGGTATGATTATTGCGTTGTTTTTCAGCCGTATGTTATTGGATTTAAATATTAATAATCCGTTTATTGGTATTGTTATTGGCCACGTCGTACTTACCTTACCTTACGCTATTCGCATTTTATCTGCTGGTTTTTCTTCCGTGCCACAAGACCTCATTGATGCCAGTCGTGACTTGGGGGCATCTAAATTTACCGTATTCAAAGATGTATATATGCCGATGTTAAAACCAAGTTTTTTGGCATCGATTATTTTCTGTTTGGTGAAAAGTATCGAAGAATTTGCTATTGCTTTCGTTATCGGTTCACCGGATTTCATCACCGTACCAACGATTTTGTATTCCTTCCTCGGTTATTCTTTCATTCGTCCGAATGCGGCCGTGGTGTCTATTATCTTGTTGGTGCCGAATATCATTTTAATGATGATTATCGAAAAATTACTGAAAGGGAATTATCTCTCTCAATCCACAGGAAAAGCATAATTTTAACAAGGAGAATCTTATGCAAAAAAATATCCGTAAATTTGTTTCTATTAGTCTCACCGCAGCAGCTTTAGCTGTAAGTACGCTTGCCTCTGCGGCTACAGATTTAACCGGTAAATCTTGGAGTGAAATTGAAGATTTGGCAAAAAAAGAGGGGAAAGTCACCGTAAGTGTATGGTATTTACAACCTCAATTCCGTAATTTTGTCAAAGCGTTTGAAAGCCAATACGGCATTAAAGTGAAAGTGCCGGAAGGCACACTAGACGGCAATATTAACAAATTAATTGCTGAGAAAAATTTAGACACAGGCAAAATGGACGTTATCGTACTTAATGCGGACAGATTAGGTAACGTGGCGAAAAATGATATTATTGTCAAACTCAACAATTTACCGAATTTCGATAAACTCAACCATCATTTGCAAGGGGTAGAATTAGGTGATGTAGCAGTAGGTTATTGGGGAAATCAAACGGGGTTGGCGTATGATCCGCTGCGAATTAAAGAAGACGAGTTGCCACAATCTTGGGCTGATATGGAAAGTTATATTGATAAAAATCCGAAAAAATTTGGTTATTCTGATCCAAATGGTGGCAGCTCCGGTAATGCATTTATTCAACGTGCCTTAGTCTATATTAATGGTGACTATGATTATCGTACCGATAAAATTGATGAGGCACAAATTGCTAACTGGAAAAAAACTTGGGACTGGTTTAGCAGTAAAAAAGATGTGTTAATCCGCACCGCCTCTAATGCAGACAGTCTAACTCGCTTAAATGACGGTGAATTGGTGATTGTTTCTGCATGGCAAGACCACTTGTTCAGTTTACAAAAACAAGGGGCAATTACTGACCGCTTAAAATTCTATGTGCCGAAATTCGGCATGCCGGGCGGCGGAAATGTGGTGACTGTGGCGAAAAATGCGCCAAATCCAGCAGCATCACTTGTTTTTGTTCATTGGATTACGTCACCTGAAGTTCAGAAAAAATTAAGTGATGAATTTGGGGTACGCCCACTAGATAGTCAATCTGGCTTGAAAGATACTATTTTCTTCTCAACGCCATGGCGTAAAGCTGAGATGGAGGCTTTTACCAAAGAAGTGATTTCACGCTAAACGGGTAGAACATAGCGGTACGCATTTTGCATGGGTGCCGATTATTTAAAAAGTGCGGTCGGTTTTTTCGATGTTTTTAGGTTTAAAAAACGTTTGAAAAAATGACCGCACTTTCTATTTAAATCTAATGCTGCAATGTCTCAAAAATCTTTTCTGCCAGTGCTTTTGAAATGCCGGGGACGGAGGCGATTTCATCAATGGTAGCATTTTTAACGCCTTGTAAGCCGCCGAGGTATTTGAGGAGGGCTTGGCGGCGTTTGGCGCCTACGCCTTCGATACTTTCTAATCCGCTTTGGGTGAAATGTTGTTGGCGTTTTTTACGGTGTCCGCTGATAGCGTGATTGTGGCTTTCATCGCGGATATGTTGGATTAAATGGAGTGCGAGGCTGTCTGAGGGTAAATGCAATTCTTTATCCCATTTGCTTAAAATCAGGGTTTCCAAGCCGGCACGACGATCGACGCCTTTGGCCACGCCAATTAAGTGCGGTCGGTTTTTATTCCATTTTACCTTGAGATTTTCAAACACCTGTAACGCACGGTTGAGTTGCCCTTTGCCGCCGTCAATAAAAATAATGTCGGGGATTTTGTCTTCTTCCAAATCTTTGTCGTAGCGTTTTAACAGGGCCTGTTCCATAGCAGCGTAGTCATCGCCTTTGGTAATGCCGCTGATATTGAAACGACGGTAATCGGATTTTAGCGGTCCGTCTTGATTGAACACCACGCAGGAAGCGATGGTTTGTTCGCCCATGGTGTGGCTGATATCAAAACATTCCATGCGTTTGATGGCATCGATGCCGAGTAATTCTTGCAGGGCAGCATAGCGATCATGTTGCAAGGTAGATTGTTTTAACTTGGTCACTAACGCGGCTTTGGCATTCATTTGTGCGAGTTGAAGGTATTTGCTTTTATCACCTTTGGCGTGATCTTGAATGATAACTTTGCGTCCTGCTTGGTCGCTTAACAAGGTTTCCAAATCCGCTTTTTCTTCCAGTTTTTGATCCACGATAATGGTGTTTGGAATAGTTCTGCCTTGGTGTGCCTGTAAATAAAATTGCCCAACAAAGGTTTCGGTGAGTTCTGCCAGATTGGTATTGCTTGGTACTTTCGGGAAGTAGCTGCGATTCCCCAAAATTTTCCCCTGACGAATAAACAACACTTGCACGCAAGCTACACCCAGTTGATAGGCGATGGCGATAATATCAATGTCATCATGGCGATCGTTGGCGACAAATTGTTTTTCAATTACTGCGCGCACCGCCTGAATTTGATCGCGAATCCGTGCCGCCTCTTCAAAATTCAGTTGCTGACTTGCCTGTTCCATTTGTTTGACCAAATGATCCAACACTTGTTGATCTTTGCCTTGTAAGAACAAGCGGGCAAAATTTACCTGCTGCGCATAGGCTTCGTCAGTCACATAACCTTTTACGCAGGGGGCAAGGCAACGCCCGATTTGATATTGCAAACAAGGGCGCGAGCGATTGTTATATACGGAATTTTCGCATTGCCGAATAGGGAACAATTTTTGCAGCAAAGACAAGGTTTCACGCACCGCACCGGCGTTTGGGTAAGGGCCGAAATATTCCCCCTGGATTTTTTTTGCGCCGCGATAAGACGTAATACGAGGATGCGTTTCTTTGGTTAATAAAATATACGGATAGGATTTATCATCCCGTAGCAACACGTTATAACGCGGCTGATAGGTTTTAATGTAATTGTGCTCAAGCAGGAGTGCTTCTGTTTCCGAGGTGGTAATTGTGGTTTCAATATGATGAATTGACGCCACCAATGCTTCGGTTTTTTTGCTGTTTAACTGCTTACGAAAATAACTGGATAAGCGTTTTTTCAGATCTTTCGCCTTGCCCACATAAATCACTGTGTTGCTATCGTCATACATACGATAAACGCCCGGTAAGTGCGGTACGTTAGCGAGGAATTTTTTGGCGTCGAAAGTGATATCAGGCACTGGAAAGATCTCTTTGGATAGTGCACGCTTCCTAGCGTGTGCTTGTCATTATGTTTATCGATTTTCGGCACGCGTTAGGAAACGCGCGCCAGCGGTTATTGGGCAGAATTATAAATTGCTTCATTGCATTGAGAAATACATTATTTTCTCCGTTAATTCTGTCTGTCAAATCTCCCCCGGCCCCTCTTTTCTAAAGAGGGGAGCGTTTTTATTAATGCGATTTCTTCGCTAAAATCGACCGCACTTTTTCCAGATCTTCGGCGGTATCCACGCCCACAGCCGGCACTTCTTTGGCGAGTTCTACATGAATTTTTTCGCCGTTCCAAAGCACGCGTAGCTGTTCCAGTTTTTCGATGTGTTCTAATGCGGTTGGTTGCCATTGCACATAGTGTTTAATGAAACCGGCGCGGTAAGCATAAATCCCAATGTGGCGCAGGTATTGGGTATTCAGTTGCAATTTTGCTACGTCGTTCATTTGCGCAAATTGATCGCGATCCCAAGGAATCACTGCACGGGAGAAATAAAGCACATAGCCGTCTTTGTCGGTGAGCACTTTCACCACGTTGGGATTAAATAATTCCTCAGGCTCATTGATATTGACCGCAAGGCTTGCCATGTTGACAGGGTATTTCGCAAGATTTTCTGCCACTTGTTTGACGATCACCGGTGGAATCAGGGGTTCATCGCCTTGAATGTTCACAATGATTTCATTGTCGGGAATCGCCAGTTTTTCCACCACTTCAGCCAAGCGTTCTGTACCGGAGTTGTGGCTTTCTGCCGTCATGCACACTTCTGCACCAAAGTTTTTAGCAGAGGTAGCCACTTGTTCATTATCTGTGGCAATAATAATTCGGCTCGCACCGGATTGTTTGGCTTGTTCAAAAACATGTTGAATCATCGGCTTGCCGGAAATGTCCGCTAAGGGTTTGCCCGGTAAACGGCTGGAGGCGTAACGGGCGGGAATGATTACAGTGAATTGGGTCATGTTACTTTTCCTCTGATTGGTTTAATGTTTCTGCCTGTTCTGCTAACAGCACCGGAATGCCATGTTTAATTGGGTAGGCAAGATTTTCAACGCGACAAATTAAGCGTTGATGTTGTTCATCGTATTCCAAATGCCCGTGACAGGTTGGGCAAGCCAGAATATCCAATAATTGCTTATTCATGGTGTTTTATTTGGATTTTGGACCGCACTTTTGCACGATTTTTTCAATTAGTTTCTGGGTTTTAGCCCCTTGGATTTCCGTGCTTACCGGCACATACCACCAATTTTCTTGCGCAAAGGCGAGACACTTCACAGCATCTTTTTCGGTCATGAAGAGCGGTTGATTTTTATCGAATTTATCAAACAACGATGCCGTAAAGGCTTGGTGATCTTGAAAGGCTTGGGTTTCACTTAAGGTGATTCCCTGTTGTTCTAACATCGTAAAAAAGCGAGGCGGATTGCCGATGCCGGCGATAGCGGTAGCTTGGCTAAATTCATTTAACGGACGTCGCGCATTGGTCACTAAATTGACGGCGTATTGTGGTTTTAAGTACATCACCGCATCGCTGTACTGATTCTCTGCACCGTTAGTAATAATGAAATCAACAGCGTGTAAACGACTTGGCAACTCGCGTAGCGGTCCTGCCGGCAATAGGAAACCGTTGCCTAAACCACGTTGTGCATCCATGATCACGATTTCAATATCACGTTGTAATTTGTAATGTTGTAAGCCGTCATCGCTAATGATGACATCACAAGGCGTATGTTGTAATAAACATTCGATGGCTTGTTGGCGATTGGGTGAAATGCAAACGGGAGCTTGGGTCCGTGTGGCAATTAAAACCGGTTCATCACCGGCTTGCACAGGATCACTGCTTGGCGTCACCAACAAAGGATAGGTTTTCGTTTGGCTACCATAACCTCGGGAAATCACTCCAACATTCAGACCGCACTTGCGGAGTTCTTCGACTAACCAAATCACCGCAGGTGTTTTACCGTTTCCGCCCACAGATAAATTACCAACGACTATAACGGGAACCGGTGCGCGATAGGATTTTAAGATATGAAAGCGAAAGAGCGCTCGACGAAGAGTACTAATTAGCCAAAATAGTAAGGAGAAAGGGCAGAGTAGCCATGTGATCCACGAACGGGAATACCAAAACTGCATACTTTCTCCTTAGGTTAATTATTGACTGAACTGCATGCCGTGTAATTGCTTATACGCACCGCCTTGTGCCAATAGGGCTTGGTGGTTGCCGCGTTCTTTAATTTGTCCGTTTTCAATGACAAGAATTTCATCCGCTTTTTCAATGGTGGATAAACGATGCGCGATCACCAAAACGGTACGATCTTTTTGAATTTCTTCCAATGCGGCTTGAATCGCACGCTCGGATTCCGTATCTAACGCGGAAGTCGCTTCATCTAAAATTAACACCGGTGAATTACGCAATAACGCACGAGCAATAGCTAAGCGTTGGCGTTGACCGCCGGATAAGCTGGCACCATTTTCGCCGATAACGGTATCCAAGCCATGTTCTAAATGTTCGATAAATTCCATTGCGTGTGCCGCTTTTGCTGCGTTGATAATTTCTTCACGACTATATTTATCTTTCGCTGCATAAGCGATGTTATTGGCGATGGTATCGTTGAATAAGTGCACTTGTTGTGAGACAACGGCGCAATTTTCGCGTAAATCCGATAGGCGATAATCTTGAATATTCACGCCGTCTAACAAAATTTCACCTTGGGTGACATCATAGAAACGGGTTATCAAATTAGCGATGGTAGATTTACCGGAACCGGAACGACCCACTAATGCCACCGTTTTACCATGAGGAATCCGGAAGGAAATATTATCCAAGGCAAGTTCGTCTTTGCCCTCATAGTGGAAGGTGACATTTTTAAATTCAAGGTCGCCTTTCACATGGTCTGCTTTATACGTGCCGGTATCTTTTTCCGTTTCCATATCCAAAATGCCGAACAAGGTTTGACAGGCTGCCATACCACGTTGGAATTGGGCGTTGACGTTCGTTAAGGATTTTAACGGACGCATTAAGGCAAGCATGGAAGAGAAAACGACGGTAAATGTCCCCGCACTTAAGTTTTGATCCATGATAGAAGGGAAACTCGCGAGGTATAACACGGCGGCAAGGGCAAATGAGGCAATGATTTGCACCACAGGATCGGCAATGGCATCAGCCGCCGCCATTTTCATGCCTTTACGGCGCATATCATTGCTGACGTGATTGAAACGTTCTTCTTCAATAATTTGGCCACCGAAAGACAGTACCACTTTATGTCCTTTTAACATTTGCTCCGTGGTGGAGGTTAAATCGCCCATGGAATTTTGCATGTTACGGCTTAAATTGCGGAATTTTTTAGACACCATGCTGATCAAGATGCCGATGAGAGGCCCGATAACAAAGAGGACTAAAGAAAGCTGCCAGCTGGTGTAAAGCATCACGCAAAGGAGAGAAATTAAATAGGCCCCCTCACGCACGATGGTAATTAATGATCCGGAAGAGGCGCTGGCGATCATTTCGGAGTCATAAGTGATGCGGGAAAGGAGTTTTCCGGCAGCGTTTTTATCAAAAAAACTGACCGGCATAAACATTAAATGTTTGAATAAACGGCGACGCATGGTCATGACGACTTTGCCGGAAACCCAGGCCAAGCAATAGTTGGAAATAAAGCTGGACACGCCGCGTAAGATAATGATTAACACAACAAAGACAGACATGTATTTTAAAAACGATGCGTCTGCTTTACCAAAGCCCTCATCCAATAAGGGTTTGAGTAGGAAAATTAAGCCGGAGTCGGTTAGGGCGTTGAGAATTAAGGCAACAGCGGAAACAATCAAACCGGCTTTATACGGACTAATCATTGGCCACAGACGCTTGAAGGTTTGCACAGTAGAAAGATCTTGATCTTGCATAATAATTTCTGTCTTTGGGTCAAAAATAATGGCGCATTGTACCTTTATTTGCCCTTCAAGCCAATTAATCTGCGATACCATGGTGAAAATTCCGCCCGAGCAGTTTGAATTTCTATTTTATTTTCATCAAATAACAAACTGATTTGACCTGTTTCTGCCGTATTGTAACGTTGTGTGCCTTGCTGCTTTAGCCTTGCCATAACCTCGTTGTTTGGAAAGTGCCAGGGATTCCAACGCCCGCTGGAGATTAACGCTATATCCGGCTGTGTGTGGCGCACTAATGCCTCTCCTGTCGAGGTTTTGCTGCCATGGTGTCCCACTTGTAGTACGTGGATTTTATCTAGCTTGGGTAGAATCTTGTATTCCACGCTGAGATCGGCATCGCCTGTCAGTAAAATATTGTATTTACCATCCGTTAAGAGCAGCGTACAGGAATCGGGATTTTCCGCACGGGGCACGATGTTGTTGGGAGAAAGTACGGTAAAGCGTAAGCCCTGCCATGTCCATTGTTTGCCGGCAAGGCAAAAAGTGCGGTCGTTTTCCGCCGTGTTTTTTTCGCCATAACGTTTTTGCGACGCGGTGGTCAGTTGAATGTCGGGATAAACGGATAATATCGCACGGGCACCGCCTGAATGATCGTTGTCATCATGGCTTAAAATCAGCCATTCCAACTGAATGCCTTGTCGCTGTAAATAAGGCAGAATTTCTAACTGCGCCATGCTGCCACCTTCCCAACTTGCGCCAGTGTCGTATAGCACGCCTTTGCCCTCTTTAACGATCAATGTTGCTAGCCCTTGTCCCACATCTAAGGTATCTAATTGCCAGTTTGGACGGAAAAAGGAATGGTGCGCTAACGCAACACTGCAAAAAATAATCAATCCGCAACCTAACCCATAAATTGTCTTTTTTAAGGGAAAGCTTAAGGTGCGTTCAGCAGCGAGGTGAAAGCCTTTTAAACGAGCGTATTTGGCTAATTCTAATGGAGAAGAGAGCGGTTTTGGTGGTTTATAAACATAATACAGCAAGCCTAAAAACAGGCAGGTTAAAACAAGTGTAATCCATAAACTGTACGGAAGAGAAATAGCCAGCCAATGATCCTGCAAAGGGGCTAAAAGTGTGGTGATTTTTTCTGCCAGATCATTGGCAAGCCACCATGTATTCCAGCTGCCTTGGGTGAGCACAGCAAACAGCACCAATGGCACTAAAATGAAGCTATAAAGTGGCACGGCAATAAGATTGGCAATAAAACTGTGTAAGGAAATGCCATTAAAAAAGAACAATTGAATCGGCGTGAATAACCAAAGCAAACCAAGTTGCAAATGAAATAAACCGAAAACGTACCGCACTTTTCGCCAAGGGGAACTCGTGAGTGGTTTGCCGCGCCAGTGTAATAAGGAAAGCGGAAAACATTGATACCAAATAATTAAACAGGTGACTGCACCGACGGATAGCCAAAAACTGGTGGAAAGTAACATGAGCGGATCGATAAAAATCAGTAGTGCGACCACTCGCAATAACAGTTGCCACACCGTCCAATGCAGCCGTAAATGCTGAATGGCGTAGAGTAAAGCGAGAGCGATCATGGCACGCAACGTAGGGATGGCCAGTCCGGCAAGCTGGCTATAAAGCATAGCTAAAATCATGCCACAGAAAATCGGAAAGGTTGGGGTGATGTAATGGGTTGGAAACGTAAATTGGAGTAAGCGCGCCAAGGCAAAGCCTAACATCATCGCCAGACCGATATGTAATCCTGAAATCGCAATCAAGTGCGCCGTATTGGTTTTTTGATAAATTTGCCAGGTGGCGTTTTCGAGCCATGCCCGTTCGCCAAACCCTAGAGCTAATAACAACCCTTGTTGAGATAACTGTTCTGTTTGCTTGAGTGCATGATGAAGTGCGTTTTGCCGCCATGAAAAAACGTGTTCTATTTTGACCGCACTTTTCACGTCTGCCCACGCAGTAATGCGTTTACTAAAGTACCATTGTTGGCGATCAAAGCCGTCTTTATTGAGTCGGGAGGAAATTGGACGAAGGCGTAAATCTCCAACATAACGTTCACCAATATTTACGTTTTGCTTAAGTTTCCAATTAGTGTAAAGGCGTTGTTCCGGCAAGTTATCCGCCAGTTTCGCACGGATGACCAAGGTTTGATATTGTTGTTGGTGTAGGATCTCGTCAACGGTAAATTCAATATGAATTATTTTTGGCAAACGGGCAATGTTATCCGCTTGGTTTAGCAATTGTATTGCCGACTGATGCACATAAGCCAGATTGAGCGTGAAAAAAAGTAACCAAAGAAGCGAGTATTTCGTTTTATGACAGGATAAACGTCCGGCAAGCAAAATGAGCGGACATAAAAGAAGGGATAAATAAAGTGCCGTTTGCCAAGAAACTAAAAACCTATCGGGTAAAAACAGCAAGGTGATGCCACTTAAAATTAAACTTCCAGCAAATTTATCTAATGAAATGCCCACATTTTCTACCGTATTTTTGTTCCATGGGAGCACTATGAAAGAATTGAAATAGAGGAAAAATAGGCTTTCAAAAATATTGGAATCTGAATCACAAAATTAGAAAAAAATCCCTAGAAAACTGAATGGATATGTAAATATCATTTGATAAATAGGGTGAGTTCTGCTATTTATACGCCTTCAAAATTTGGCTCCATTTTTTTATCGGTTTTACTTTAGCGTAGTAATCATATTAGGCAACACTGATTGTGGGCTTAACACTATGAAATGGATGAATTTTTTATTAGGAGATACACATGAGTAAAGCGTCTTTAAGTTTATTGGCTTTAGCCGGCGTTGAGCCTTACAAAGAAAAGAAAGGTGAAGAATACATGAATGAGCATCAGGTGTTACATTTCAAAAAAATTCTTCAAGCCTGGCATGATCAAATTAGAGATGAAGCCTCTCGGACCGTTGCTCATATGCAAGATGAAGCGGCTAACTTCCCAGATCCGGCTGACCGCGCAACACAAGAAGAAGAGTTCAGTTTGGAATTACGTGCTCGTGATCGTGAACGCAAATTAATGAAGAAAATCGAAAATACATTGAAAAAATTGGATACAGACGATTTCGGCTATTGCGATTCTTGTGGCGTAGAAATCGGGATTAAACGTTTAGAAGCGCGCCCGACAGCAGATTTGTGTATTGACTGTAAAACATTAGCGGAAATTCGCGAAAAACAAATGGTCGGTTAATTCGACTCAAAACAGATAAAAGTGCGGTCAAAAAACACCTTATTTTTCGACCGCACTTTCACATTATTTTTCTGATAAACGGAGATGTCTTATCTTTACCTATATTAAAAATCTTTTGAGCAAGAAAATCAAAAAACATCCTGCTGCTCAAAATGACATTAAAGCCTCACCTAAAAGACCCTCTATCACAGTGACTGAACCTGTAAAAAACAAGGCTCAGGGTTCATTCCACAATAAAAGAAACACACCTAAAAAAGATTTCAAACATAGCATTAAGGCATCCATGCATGGCATTACGCCACGTATGTTTAATCGTAATGCATTGTCGGTGGTGGAAAAATTGCAACGTCAAGGCTATGAAGTCTATGTGGTCGGCGGCTGTTTGCGCGACTTATTACTCGGTAAGAAACCGAAAGATTTTGATGTGGCGACCAATGCCCGTCCGGAACAAATCCAAGCGGTTTTTCAACGTCAATGTCGCTTGGTTGGACGTCGTTTTCGTTTGGCGCATGTGATGTTTGGTCGTGAAATTATTGAAGTGGCGACGTTTCGCGCCGGCCATGCGGAACATCATAATGAAAAGCTTGCCAAGCAAAGCGAAGAGGGCATGCTGTTGCGTGATAACGTGTATGGCACCTTGGAACAAGATGCGGAACGCCGTGATTTCAGCGTAAATGCGCTGTATTACAATCCACAAGACAACACGTTGAAAGATTATTTCAATGGGATTGACGATTTAAAAAACGGTAAATTACGTTTAATCGGTGATCCGGTTACCCGTTATCAGGAAGATCCGGTACGCATGCTGCGCTCTATTCGCTTTATGGCGAAATTAGATATGTTTTTGGATAAACCAAGTGAAGCGCCAATTAAATCTCTTGCGCATTTACTCAAAAATATTCCACCGGCACGTTTATTTGAAGAAAGCTTGAAGTTATTGCAAAGCGGGCATGGTGTAAAAACATATCATTTATTGCGTCAATATGGCTTATTTGAACAACTGTTCCCACTGTTGCCAACGTATTTCACCGAGCGTGAAGACAGCATGGCAGAAAAAATGATTTTGCGTGCGTTGACATCCACTGATGAACGCGTGGCAGATAAATTACCGATTAATCCGGCGTTCTTATTTGCTGCATTCTTCTGGTATCCGTTACGTGAAAGAGTTGAAATTTTGAAAAATGAAGGTGGCTTAAATAACAATGATGCCTATGCATTGGCCTCTAACGATTTGCTGGATGTGTTATGTAATGCGTTAGCCGTGCCGCGTCGTCATACCACGGTGATTCGTGATATTTGGTCGCTACAGTTGCAGTTCTTAAAACGCACGCCAAAATCTGTACAACGTGCTATTGAGCAAGCAAAATTCCGTGCGGGCTTTGATTTATTAGTGATGCGCGCAGAAATTGAGGGCGGTGAAGCCGTTGAATTGGCGGCATGGTGGCATGAATATCAATTTAGCAACGAAAGCCAACGACAAGATTTGGTGAAAGATCTGCCGAGTCAGCCCAAAAAACGCCAATATCATCGTCGTAAACGGCATCATTCTACGAAAAAGGTGAGTCATGGATAAGGTATATATTGCCTTAGGGAGCAATCTTGCGAATCCTCAGGTGCAACTTATTTCTGCATTACAGGCGATGAATCAATTGCCGGGCTCAAGATTGGTGGCCGTGAGTTCTTTTTATCAAAGTAAGCCGCTTGGACCACAAGATCAGCCTGATTATGTCAATGCCGTTGCTTGTTTGGAAACCTCACTTACACCTCTTGCATTGCTAGATGAATTACAACGCATTGAGCATGAGCAAGGTCGTGTCCGTCTGCGTCGGTGGGGAGAGCGTACATTGGACTTGGATATGTTGCTTTATGCTGATCACATTATTCAGTCGGAACGCCTTACAGTGCCACATTATGATATGTACCGGCGTGAATTCGTGATTATTCCGTTGGCAGAAATCGCGCCACATCTTTCTTTGCCAAGTGGGCAGTCAATCCAAATGCTTGCACAGAAATTTGCTGATCATCAAATGGTGATTGTGAAACACAAAAATGAAATTCACCTCAAAAACTGACCGCACTTTTCACTTTAAATGACAGGTTATTTGGACAAAAAGAACGAATTTGTTAATTTAATCGTTTTGATAAATAAAAAGGCTTTCATCATGAAAGCCTTTTCTTTTGCACGAAAGTGCGGTGTGTTTTTCAAGCGTTTTATTGTGTTGCTTGAATTGCCGTTAATGCAATGGTGTACACGATGTCATCAACCAACGCACCACGGGACAAGTCGTTCACCGGTTTGCGCATACCTTGGAGCATCGGGCCGATAGAAACAAGGTCGGCGGAACGTTGAACCGCTTTATAGGTGGTGTTACCGGTATTTAAATCCGGGAAGATGAATACCGTGGCTTGACCGGCAACAGGAGAATTTGGTGCTTTAGAACGTGCCACATCTTCCATCACTGCCGCATCGTATTGTAATGGGCCATCGATGAGTAAATCAGGACGTTTTTCTTTCGCAATACGCGTCGCTTCTTTTACTTTTTCAACGTCTGCACCGCTACCGGAAGAGCCGGTAGAGTAAGAGATCATCGCCACTTTCGGATCGATGCCGAAGGATTTCGCCGATTCGGCAGATTGAATGGCGATTTCGGCTAATTGTTCTGCGGTCGGATCCGGGTTTACCGCGCAGTCACCGTAAACCAACACTTGATCCGGTAATAACATGAAGAAGATGGAAGAGATAATGGAGCTACCCGGTGCGGTTTTGATAATTTGCATCGGTGGACGAATGGTGTTTGCTGTGGTGTGAACTGCACCAGAGACCAAGCCATCCACTTCGTTGGCTTCCAACATCATGGTGCCAAGTACAACGTTGTCTTCCAATTGTTCACGTGCCATGGTTTCTGTCATGCCTTTGGCTTTACGTAATTCCACTAAACGTGCAACATAGTTTTCACGTACGCTTGCCGGGTCAACAACAGTGATGCCTTTGACTAATTTTACGCCTTGCGATTCAGCAACGCGTTTTACCTCTTCTGGATTTGCTAACAAGATACATTCTGCGATACCACGTTCAGCACATAAGATGGCTGCTTTGATGGTACGTGGTTCATCCCCTTCCGGTAATACGATACGTTTATTCGCTGCACGGGCTAATTCTGTTAATTGGAAACGGAATGCCGGTGGTGATAGGCGGCGTGAACGACTTGAAGTTTCTGCTAATCCATTAATGAAAGTGGTATCTAATTTTTCGCTGATGTAGCGTTTGATGTTTTCAATGCGTTCTTTATCGTCAACCGGTACTTCCAGATTAAAACTTTGTAAGCTTAATGCAGTTTGCCAAGTATTACCTTCAATACGGAAGACCGGTAATTTTTTGTTTTCAAAAACGTGTTGGCAAAGTTTCTTAATTTGCGGATCTAATTTGTAACCGCCGGTTAATAATAAACCACCGATTTCAATACCGTTAGACACCGCAAGGGCCGCTGCCACGATTACATCAGGCCGGTCAGCAGAAACCACGAGTAAGCTTCCGGCACGGAAGTGTTCCACCATATTTGGCAAACTTCTTGCGCAGAAAGTGATACCGCGAATACGACGGTTGACATCGCCTTCATTAAGAATGGATGCACCTAAATGTTTAATTAAATCAATGGCACGGGTTGCGATAAGATCGGCAGACCATGGAATACAAGCCAATAAGTTGAGCTGGCTTTGTGCAAATAATTTTACCAACTCGGATTCGCTGTTGTGGCTGTGTTGGAAAGAATCGAAAATTTCGCTTAAATCTGGGCGGGTTCTGCCGGATTCATCTACTGGCGCATTGAATTTGTTCACGATCACGCCAAGAAGATTTTTATTGTTTTGACCGCCAAATAGAGAAGCTGCGGCTTCAACTCGTTCTTTTAATTGTGCCGGCGTTTCTGTCGCCGGTGCTGCGACTAATATGATTTCTGCATCAAGTGCTTGGGCGATTTCATAGTTAATGCTGTTGGCAAAAGGATGTTTACGGGTTGGAATCAAGCCTTCCACAATGACAATTTCATTGTTTTTAGCCAGACGTTGATGATTTTCAACGATTTTTTCTAATAAAACATCAGATTGATTCTGACCGATCAGTGATTCTGCCACGCTTAGCATAAACGGCTCAGTGGTTTCTAGGCCTGTATTAGTGCGTACGATAGCCGTTGTGCGGTCGATAATATCTTCACCGGTATTGGGTTGGGAAATGGGTTTCATGAAACCGACTTTGGCACCTTTTTGTTCAAGTGCATTGATTACACCAAGGCTTACGCTGGTTAAACCCACGCCGGTACTAATCGGAATTAAAATAATTGTACGAGACATAATTTACCTTCGATTGAAATAGAGAGTGAAAAAGAAACTGCCGAATACATCGGCAGTTTATTGATTATGTTTTAGATACAAAGACGTGCGGTGTCTTGTGCGATCACTAATTCTTCATTGGTTGGAATAACCATGGCAATTGGGGTGTTGTCAGCGGTAATCACGCCTTCATTACCAAAACGGGCAGCCAAGTTTTTCTCATTATCCAATTTATAACCGAATAATTTTAAGTGCGCTAAGGTGAGTTCGCGTACGTGGGCAGAGTTTTCACCGATACCACCGGTAAAGACGATAGCATCCAAACGCTCACCAATAACGGCCATGTAAGAACCGATGTATTTCGCTAAACGGTAGCAATAAACGTCTAAGGCGCGTTTTGCCGGGATTTCTTTTTCGTAGTTATCTTCGGCATAACGGCAGTCGCTAGTGACTTCGGTTAAACCTAGCAAACCGGATTTTTTCGTTAAGGTGGTGTTGATTTCTTCAACAGACATGCCAAGGGTGTCGTGCATGTAGAAAACGATAGCCGGGTCGATGTCACCACAACGGGTACCCATGACTAAACCTTCTAGCGGGGTTAAACCCATAGAAGTATCGATACATTCGCCATGACGAATCGCGGAAACAGAACCACCATTACCTAAGTGGCAAGTGATCACGTTGACTTTGTCTTCTGCCACGCCTAAACGTTTTGCCGCTTCACGGCTGACATAATAGTGGCTTGTACCGTGTGCGCCGTAGCGACGAACACCGTGATCGCGATATAAAGAGTAAGGTAATGCGTATAAGTACGCTTCTTCCGGCATGGTTTGATGGAATGCAGTGTCAAATACCACCACGTTTTTCTCTTTCAAGTGAGGGAAGAGTTTGAATGCTTCTTTGATACCGATTAAGTGTGCCGGATTGTGTAATGGGGCAAATTGAATTGCATCTTCAATGCCTTTAACCACTTCATCAGTAACGATAACGGAAGAGGTGAATTTTTCACCGCCGTGTACGATACGGTGACCGATAGCAACAACGCCTTTTTGTAATTCAGGATCAAGCGAGAAAATGTTATTAACAACAAAATTTAACGCTTCGGCGTGAGCGGCACCGGCACCTAAATCAGCCTGTCCTTTTTCGCCGTGCAATTTCCATTTGATGCGGGCTTCAGGTAAGTAAAACGCTTCGGCTAAGCCGGACAATTTTTCTTCGCCGGTAGCAGGATTTAAAATAGAAAATTTTAGTGAAGAACTACCACAGTTGAGGATTAGGACTAATTTTTCAGACATAAGCGACCTATACGGGTTTGAGTTAAACAAAATCCGTTCAAATAGTGAACGAATAATAGAAAATTAAACCGCCATAGAATACACCCTTCACCTTTTAAAATAAATTCTTAACATCAAAAAATGCGACCTGAATCAAAAAAATTTAGCAATTTTTTTACATTTCGTAAGTGATTCATTTTTCCTGAAAAAAGATTACCAAAGAAGAGGTATGAATATGGAAAATTAAAAAATCCGTCGGTTTATGGTATGTTGAGCAACCTGACGTTGAGTTGACACAAAGGATAAGCATGACATGGGTTTTTATCGCACATTAAAAGTGGGACAACACTATTTAAATATTTGGCCTTTAGAGCCTAAATTAGGCGCTATCTTCCCCGAAAATCGTGTTATTAAAGCCACTTTATTTGCCCAGAAAATGATGCCGTTTCTTGCGGTATTATTTGTGGTGTGGCAGCAAATATATGCCCGAGGCGACAATATGGCGCTTGCTGTTGCCGTATTGAGTGCATTATTTGCGTTATGTTTGCCGCTACAAGGATTCTATTGGCTGGGTAAACGCGCACAAACGCCATTGTCCCCTCAAAGTGCGGTCGGTTTTCACCACGTTTTGGAAAAATTAAAAGAAAAACAAGAAGTCATACCGAATTTTTCCGATAAGCCTACTTATTTGGATTTAGCCAATTTACTGAAAATGGCTCAGAAAAAATTACCACGGGATTTTTGGCAAGCTCTTTAATTCCCCGATTTTTTCTATATTCCCAAACATAACAATGGTATAGTGACGCCCCCTTGCTTCTTTTATGCAAAAGGGCGTTTTTTAGCGCGTAAATTTTTGCGCAAACGTTTTCGTTTTTTGCTAGAATACCGCCCGTTGCAAATAGAAGAGTCATTTTCAACACTTTAGAGATGATTTGATGATTGATTATATTATTATCGGCATTATTGTTTTTTCCGTTCTTGTCAGCTTATTGCGCGGTTTCGTCCGCGAAGTGATGTCATTAGCCAGTTGGGTTGTGGCATTTTTTATTGCAAGTAATTTTTATGTGTATCTGGCGGGGTTATTAACCTCCATTGAATCCTTGTATATCCGTAACGGTGTCGCCATTGCGATCTTATTTATTGCCTCGTTGATTGTCGGCAGTATCGTGAATTATGTGTTAGGTCAGTTAGTGGATCGCACCGGTTTAAGTGGAACAGATCGTGTACTCGGTGCTTGTTTCGGGTTATTACGCGGTGTTCTGATTGTGGCGGCGATGTTATTTTTCTTGGATACATTCACCGCATCAAATCAAAGTGATTGGTGGAAAGAGTCAAAATTAATACCGCACTTTCGTTTTGTGGTGGATTGGTTCTTCCAACAGATACAAG
>CAUPZK010000001.1:0-93970 GCA_963515835.1 uncultured Aggregatibacter sp. | reverse complement strand
TGTTTTTAATGTCATAAGGAAAGCCTATGTCAGACACGATTTTAAACCCTTATTTCGGCGAATTCGGCGGAATGTATGTGCCGGAGATTCTCATACCGGTGCTACAACAATTAGAAAAAGCATTTGTTGAAGCCAAAGACGATCCCGAATTTCAACGTGAATTTCAGGATCTCCTAAAAAATTATGCCGGCAGACCGACCGCACTTACCCTTTGCCGTAATTTAACCAAAGGCACGAAAGCCAAAATTTATTTAAAACGTGAAGATTTGCTCCACGGCGGTGCCCACAAAACCAACCAAGTTTTAGGTCAGATTTTATTGGCAAAACGTATGGGCAAAACTCGCATTATCGCGGAAACCGGCGCAGGGCAACATGGCGTCGCAACGGCTCTCGCTTGTGCCATGTTGGATATGCCTTGCCGCATTTATATGGGGGCAAAAGACGTGGAACGCCAATCACCCAATGTATTCCGTATGCACTTAATGGGGGCTGAAGTGGTGCCGGTGCAAAAAGGCTCCTGTTCCTTAAAGGATGCCTGCTGTGAAGCCATGCGTGATTGGTCAGCCAATTATGAAACCACCCATTATTTATTAGGTACAGCGGCAGGCCCTCACCCCTTCCCAACCATTGTGCGTGAATTCCAAAAAATGATCGGCGAAGAAACCAAACGTCAAATCTTAGAAAAAGAAGGTCGCCTGCCGGATGCCGTGATTGCTGCGGTAGGTGGCGGTTCAAATGCAATCGGTATGTTTACGGATTTCATTGATGAACCGAATGTGCGTTTAATTGGTGTAGAACCTGCCGGCCATGGCATTGAAACAGGTGAACATGGCGCACCGTTAGGTCATGCGAAAGTCGGTATTTATTTCGGGATGAAATCGCCGTTAATGCAAACGGAAGACGGCCAAGTGGAAGAATCCTATTCGATTTCTGCGGGGCTAGACTTCCCTTCTGTCGGCCCGCAACACGCCTATTTGCAAAGCATTGGTCGCGCGGAATACCCAAGCATTACCGATGATGAAGCCTTAAATGCGTTCCAAGCACTGGCAAAACATGAAGGCATTATTCCGGCATTGGAAAGCTCTCATGCACTAGCGCAAGCATTAAAAATGATTCATCAGGAACCGAATAAAGCACAAATTTTAGTGGTGAATTTATCCGGTCGTGGCGATAAAGACATTTTTACCGTAGATAAAATTTTAAATGAAAAAGGAATGCAATTATGAGCCGTTTTGAAACGACCTTTTCCCGATTACGTGCAAAAAAGGAGGGCGCATTCGTTCCTTTCGTTACCTTATGCGATCCGACATTTGACCGTTCTTTTGAGATTATTTGTACCCTCGTGGATAACGGCGCGGACGCCTTAGAATTGGGTTTTCCCTTTTCTGATCCCTTATTGGATGGTCCGGTAATTCAAGCCGCCAATAATCGTGCGCTCAACGCCGGGCATAGCACGGAAGACAGTTTTAAATTGCTTGCCAAAGTGCGGTCAAAATATCCGGAGATTCCCATCAGCCTATTACTTTGCGCGAATTTAATTTTTGCCAAAGGCTTGGATAATTTTTATCAACGTTGTGCGGAAGTCGGTGTGGATGCCGTTTTAGTGGCGGACATTCCATTATTGGCAAAAGAAGACTATGTCCAAGCAGCCAAAAAATACGGTGTTCAACCCGTCTTTATTTGTCCGCCGAATGCGGATGCCAAAACGGTGCAAGGTGTGGCTGAAAATAGCGAGGGCTATACTTATTTGGTTTCTCGTGCCGGCGTCACCAGTGCGGAAAACCAAGCGTATGCGGCTAACTTAGATACCCTTGTTGAACAACTCAAGGCTCACCATGCCCCACCGATTCTGCAAGGTTTCGGAATCGCCCAACCATCGCAAGTAAAAGAGGCATTACAACTTGGTGCAGCCGGTGCGATTTCCGGTTCAGCAACCGTAAAAATCATTGAGCGAAATTTGGATAATCACGCTCAGTGTCTAAATGAACTTGGTGAGTTTGTTCGCAACATGAAAGCCGCCACGAAATAATGGAAAAAATGACCGCGCTTAAAAAAACAATAAAGTGCGGTCAAAAAGTTTTTTGTTTTTTCTCCTATTTCAAGCTTAATCAGCATCTCAATCCCTCGCCTAGTGCACCACGTCCAAAGGCAAGATTTTCTATACATATCTGAGCATAAATTTTGTGTACGAAAGAAACGACAGCATTATTTTGCTAAAACACTTAAATTGTTCACCGCACTTTTAATGTATAAACTATAACCAATTATCTCTAAAGGATTTTCTTGGAATCTCACAAATAGCAAGGGTTTTCCCTAAAATGTGATCTCGATCTAATTTTATTTTAGGCGTATAATGCGCCACAGTTTTTTTATGTAATGATGAAGTCATTTTACATATCAATAAAAATTTTATAATACAAATAGTTACGGAGAATTTTAATGTCTAGAAGACTTAGAAGAACAAAAATTGTATGTACTATGGGACCGGCAACTGACCGTGGTAACAATTTGGAAAAAATTATTGCCGCTGGAGCAAATGTCGTGCGCATGAACTTCTCGCATGGGACACCAGAAGACCATATTGCCCGTGCTGAGAACGTACGCGAAATTGCTAAGAAATTAGGGAAAACCGTTGCAATTTTAGGCGACTTACAAGGCCCTAAAATTCGCGTATCGACATTCAAAGACGGCAAAATTTTCTTAAATGTCGGCGATAAATTTGTCTTGGATGCAGAATTACCGAAAGGTGAAGGTACACAAGAAGTTGTTGGCTTAGATTACAAAACCTTACCGCAAGATGTGGTTCCAGGCGATATCCTTTTGCTGGATGATGGTCGCGTTCAATTAAAAGTGTTATCTACCGAAAACGCCAAAGTCTTCACGGAAGTTACTGTTGGTGGCCCATTATCAAATAACAAAGGGATCAACAAATTGGGCGGTGGCTTGTCTGCTGATGCATTAACTGAGAAAGATAAAGCTGACATCATCACTGCAGCACGCATCGGTGTAGACTACCTTGCAGTCTCTTTCCCGCGTTCTAGTGCCGATTTGAACTACGCTCGTCAATTAGCCAAAGATGCCGGTTTAAATGCCAAAATCGTTGCTAAAGTGGAACGTGCTGAAACCGTAGAATCTAATGAAGCGATGGATGACATCATCTTGGCTGCTGATGTCATCATGGTTGCCCGTGGTGACCTTGGTGTTGAAATCGGTGATCCGGAATTAGTGGCGGTTCAAAAGAAATTAATTCGTCGTTCCCGTCAATTAAACCGTGTGGTAATTACTGCAACACAAATGATGGAATCTATGATCAGCAACCCTATGCCAACCCGTGCGGAAGTCATGGATGTGGCGAATGCGGTATTGGATGGTACTGATGCGGTCATGCTTTCTGCTGAAACAGCTGCAGGTCAATACCCGGCTGAAACTGTTGCGACAATGGCTAAAGTTTGTTTAGGCGCAGAAAAAATGCCAGGTGCAAGCGTCTCTCATCACCGTATTAATGTTGAATTCGACGACATCGAAGAAACCATTGCCATGTCAACCATGTTTGCAGCTAACCATATGAAAGGCGTCAGCGCCATTATTGCGATGAGTAGCAGTGGCCGTACACCGTTATTAATGTCCCGTATTAGTTCCGGTTTACCGATTTTTGCCTTATCCCGTAACCAAGAAACATTAAACTTGTGCGCATTATATCGCGGTGTAACTCCGGTCTTTTACAATGATGTTAGCCGTACAATGGAAGGTGCTCAAAAAGCAATTAGCGTGCTAAAAGACAAAGGTTTCTTAATGGCCGGTGATATCGTGTTATTAACTCAAGGGGCTGAATTTAGCGAAAGTGGCACAAATACTTGCCGTATTCTGACCGTTGAATAATTGATTGTATAAAACAAAAGGCTTAGAAACATTTCTAAGCCTTTTTTATATCAATTATGTTGTCTTTATCGTGAAGAAAATATTAACTCACTAAAAATATCTTATTTCCTGACCGCACTTTATTCTACTGCATTAAGCAACCAACTCGGTTTTCATATAAGTTAAGCGATCTACGTTAGTAATAAAACGGCTTAAGTCTTGCTCTTCCGGTTTGTGAACATAAGAAACCTCGCCCAATAACGGGGCATCAATTTTTTGTTTCAAGGTTTCGATTACTTCTGCGTAATGCCCTAATCCAGGGTTAATTCGATTAGCTACCCACCCCAATAACGGCAATCCTTTATCAATAATCGATTGCACGGTTAATAAAGCATGGTTGATACACCCCTCTTTAATGCCTACCACAACAACAACCGGCATATGATGTTCAGCAACCCAATCGGCAAAACTGTAATCTTTATTAATTGGTGTTAGCCACCCAAACGAACCTTCAACAACAACTGATTGATATTTATCACGTAAATGAGCCAAGTCTTTATTTAATTTCTCAATATGAACCCGCTTACTGTCTTCTGTTAAGATAGGTACCGTGTGTAAAAACGTATAGCTATTCACTTCTTCATAACTAACGTTTTCTTCTGTACTCGCCATTAACGTTAATACATCAGGATTATCTTTCGTGTCATAGTCGCTATTTTCAGATAAATTATGTGGCGGATACATCATTTCATCCTGACCAAATGCAATAGGTTTATAGCCGACAACCTGCACACCCGCTTTTTGTAAGGCCTGCATAATTGCCCGACTTACCACAGTTTTCCCTACATTTGTGTCAGTTCCGGTAACAAAAAAACTACTCATTAATATCCCCTTTTTCATATGATTTCTAGAATTCTAAGAGAATTTATAATGAGTAGTATTGAGCTAAAACAAATTTGCTGAATTTATTTACGATTTATTCCTGTTATTCCAAACTGGTTAACAAAGTGCCATCATAAATTCCCTGTTTAATTGCGGCAGCGGCGACGATCGGACTATTCCATTCATATTTACCCATTACCACTTCTGCTACCTTTACATGAGGAAAATAAGCTGCAAGTTTTTGATTGAGTTCTTCAAGTAAAACATCTTTAACAATCAACATACTAGAGTTGAGCATGATTTTCTCTGCAGAAAAAATATGAAGGAGATTCATCAAAATATAAGCTAAACAATCTGTTAAATGATCCAAAATTCGTAACGCTGTCTTATCTTGCCGAATAATATTTCTACACAAGAACTTAATTTTTTCGGCATTTGTGGAAAAATGATTATTTGGGTACAACAAATCAATAAGCTGAATAATTGCCCTGTGAGTAATTTGATGCTGTACTTGATAACGCTCTACTTCAGGTAAACCACGATTAATTAAGGCCTGTAACTCATTTAATCTAGGAACGACTAAGTGATTAATATTAATTCTCTCATGCTCTCGATTAAATAAAATATTCCCTTCTGATAATACGTTAAAATTAACTTCATCATCTAATTGGATAAACAAAGCATCATCACAATTAATTGCATTACCTAAAGTAGATTCAGCTAATAACCAAGTTTTAAAATACTCTGAAATTAAAATAGGAACATCAAAATAAGGTGAAAATAACATTCTAAGATTTAATTGATTAAATCTCTGACTTCCTAACTTTATTAGGTTGCCGTCTTTATCCAATTCCCCACCAACAGTCACTGAAAATGTAATTAAATTTGATAATCCTTTTGTTTTATTAAGAAAGTGTTCAATGCTATTTACTAAAAAATCATCTAGTGTTGACAACGTATTTATTGATAGAGGGAAAATTTTTTGTTTAACAATAACACCATTAAGCTCGCTAAGCGTTATTTCAAAACGATCTTCCATCAAAGTTGCACATAAGGACTGCCAATAAATTGGAGAGACACATAATGCTATTGCCGGTCGTCCACGATTGTCTGTGTTACGCACCGTTTTTTCCATAATTAAATGCTTTTCTATGAGATCACGCGTAAGAGATGTAATCGTCGCGGGAGCAAATCCGGAAAGTTTTGAAAGTTCAATACGGGAAATTTCTTCAAATTGTTCAATTAAACGGTAAATTCTGCCTAATTGAATTAAACGTGAGGGTGTTTTTTCTTCCTTATTCATTCAATGCATCCATATTTATTATCATCATCAATTTGATGAACGTAGTTATACCAGTTAGCACTTTTTACTCAAGAAATTTGCGTTAAATCTGCGCCTCCTGTCACAAAAATAAAAACCACCGTCTAGATTTTTGAAAATTTTCGAACTTGAGGTAAACTAACGCGGTTTCTAAAAATGCATTAATTCTGAGGTATATATGACAAAAATTGCATCAATTGTAGATGTACTACAAGGCAAAATTGCAATTGGCGAAAAAGTGACTGTACGCGGTTGGGTACGCACCCGTCGCGATTCCAAAGCAGGCCTATCTTTCCTTGCCGTTTATGACGGTTCTTGCTTTGCACCCATCCAAGCCATCGTAAATAATGATATCGTTAATTATGAATCTGAAGTATTGCGTTTAACTACCGGTTGTTCCGTTATTGTAACAGGGACGGTGGTTGAATCGCCGGCTGAAGGCCAAGCCGTTGAGTTACAAGCAGAGAAGGTGGAAGTTACCGGCTGGGTCGAAGATCCGGAAACCTACCCAATGGCAGCAAAACGCCATTCAATCGAATATTTACGTGAAGTAGCACACCTTCGCCCTCGCACGAATATTATCGGTGCCGTTGCTCGTGTACGTCATTGTTTGGCTCAAGCCATTCATCGCTTCTTCCATGAGCAAGGTTTCTACTGGGTGGCAACGCCGTTAATCACCGCTTCCGATACAGAAGGCGCAGGCGAAATGTTCCGCGTTTCTACGTTAGATTTAGAAAACTTGCCACGCACAGATAAAGGTGCGGTGGATTTTAGCCAAGATTTCTTTGGTAAAGAATCATTCTTAACTGTATCCGGTCAATTAAACGGTGAAACTTACGCTTGTGCATTAAGTAAAATCTATACATTTGGCCCAACATTCCGCGCCGAAAACTCAAATACTACGCGCCATTTAGCGGAATTCTGGATGATTGAACCGGAAGTGGCTTTTGCAACACTCGCCGACAACGCAAAACTTGCCGAAGATATGTTGAAATATGTTTTCCGTGCAGTTTTATCTGAGCGTCGCGATGATTTAGAATTCTTTGCTAAGCATGTGGACAGTGATGTTATTAATCGTTTGGAACGTTTCATTCATTCCGATTTCGCCCAAGTAGATTACACCGATGCCATTGAGATTTTATTGAAATCCGGCAAAACCTTTGAATTCCCGGTTTCTTGGGGTATCGATCTTTCTTCCGAACATGAACGCTATTTAGCGGAAGAATATTTCAAATCGCCTGTTGTGGTGAAAAACTATCCAAAAGACATTAAAGCCTTCTATATGCGTTTAAACGATGACGGAAAAACTGTTGCTGCGATGGATGTGTTAGCACCGGGAATCGGTGAAATCATCGGTGGTTCACAACGTGAAGAGCGTTTAGATGTATTGGATAAACGCATGGAAGAAATGGGCTTAAATCCTGAAGATTATTGGTGGTACCGTGATTTACGCCGTTATGGCACCGTACCGCATTCCGGCTTTGGTTTAGGTTTTGAACGGTTGATTGTTTATGTCACCGGTTTACAAAACATTCGTGATGTGATTCCATTCCCGCGGGCACCACGCAACGCAAACTTCTAATTTAAAAGTAAATAAAATCGCCTTGTTGAATTAACAAGGCGATTTTTTATAGCCAGAAAAACAGGTTTAAAATTGACCGCGCCTTTGATGCTTTGAATAACAAAAAAGATACCTAAGTGCGGTATCTTTTTTCAATATTTTTTAATCTGATGATCGAGCAACTATTTCACAATGCGTAAGTGAGAGGTGGATTTCGTTGCCTTTTTCGGTTTATCCGTTTTATCGACAGCTTTCTCAAAGCCAATCGGTTGCTCTTCGACTTGCTCCGACGGCTCATAAGCCTCTTCAGGCTCAAACATCACGCCATCGCCATTCTCTCGCGCATAAATAGCAAGTGCTGCACCTAGCGGAATGTAAATATCCTGCGGCACACCACGAAAACGGGCATTAAATTGAATAAAATCATTGGTTAGCTGTAAATTTCCGGTCGCATTTGCGGACAAGTTCAATACGATTTGTCCATCTTTGACATACTCCACCGGCACTTTCACGCCCCAGTAAGTGGCATCAACTACCAGATACGGAGTGAATTCATTATCAACCAACCAATCGTAATAAGCCCTTAATAAATAAGGACGTTTCGGAGATGATTTATATTCCATCCAGTCGCCTATTATTTTTCATCCATTAAGTTTTTGGGCGCTAATTCACCCACGGATTGCAAGAAAGAATCACGTTCAAAAATGCGAGACATATAAGCTTTTATCGCTTTGCTGCCTGCACCATTGAATTCGACACCTAATTCCTGCATACGCCATAGCAGTGGTGCCACATAGCAGTCAATTAAACTAAATTCATCACTCATAAAATAAGTGCTCTGATTAAAAATCGGCGCAATCGCAAGAATTTCTTCTTTCAATTGTTTTAAGGCATTCGCACGTTCAGTTTCAGAAGCAGCATTCTGAGCGATTTCTAATGTTGGATACCAATCTTGCTCAATTCGTAACATTAACAAGCGGCTTTTTCCGCGAGCCACCGGATAAACTGGCATTAATGGCGGATGCGGGAAACGCTCGTCCAAATATTCCATAATGATGCGAGAATTAAATAGCACTAAATCACGATCAACTAGCGTAGGCACAGTACCGTACGGATTGAGCTCCATTAAGTCTTCTGATAATGCTTGCGGATCTACAATTTCCGTTTCATAAGCTACGCCTTTCTCAGCCAACACAATGCGCACTTGGTGACAATAAATATCGGTTTTATTTGAAAATAGCGTCATCACAGAACGTTTATTTGCAGAACTTGTCATCTATTCCTCCGACGACTTGGTAATAATTGAAATATTCAACCGATATGCCTCATATCGGGAAAAATGGTCGACTATTCTAACATAAAGCGTCACGTCTTTTCCAAGGAAAGGCATGATATTTTATTTTTAATAAGCATAAAAAAATCCGTTTTATAAAAAACGGATTTTTCTTTTTCAAATACGCATAAATAAAATCAATGAAATCTCTTATTTCCACTTATCGGCAGCCGCATAATCACTGTCGCGACCTTCAATCCAACGCTCCCCTTTTTCGGTTTGTTCTTTTTTCCAAAAAGGGGCTTTGGTTTTCAAATAATCCATAATAAATTCATTGGCGTGATACGCATCGCCACGATGCGCAGATGCGGTTCCCACCAACACAATTTCATCACCAGTGTTCAATTCACCTACACGATGAATGATGGAAATCTTTTGTAAATCCCACCGCGCTTTTGCCTGTTGCGCAATGTCCATCAAGGCGTTATGCGTCATCGCCGGATAATGTTCCAAATACAAACTGCTGACTTCATCCCCTAAGTTCATATCACGCACTTTGCCCACAAACATTACCGTAGCACCAACCGAATTTTCTTCGCTTAACCAACGATAAACAGCATTTTGATCGAAGGTCTGCTCTTGCACGGAAATTTGAATATCGTTCATTTAGCCTCCGGTCACCGGTGGGAAAAACGCAATTTCATCGCCATTTTTGACCGCACTTTCTAACGGCATTAAGGTTTGATTGATAGCCACCAAAAGTTTATCCGATTGCAATGCCAACGCCCATTTATCACCTTTCGCCACAAGATGTTGACGTAATTCTTCTACCGTGGCGAAATTTTCGTTCACTTCAATGGCATCCAAACCGATTAATTCTCGCGTTTGGGCAAAAAATAAAACGCGTAACATTATTTCTCCTCCGCAATAAAATGCCCGGATTTTCCACCGCTCTTTTCCAACAAACGCACCGTTTCAATTACCATGTCTTTTTGCACCGCTTTACACATATCGTAAATAGTTAATGCGGCAACGCTTGCAGCAGTTAACGCTTCCATTTCTACGCCGGTTTTACCGCTTAATTTGCACAGGCTTTCAATGCGCACTTGATTGGTTTCAGGAAATGCGGTCAAACTCACTTCGACTTTTGAAAGTAAAAGCGGATGGCACAGCGGAATCAGTTCCCAAGTGCGTTTCGCCGCTTGAATACCGGCAATACGGGCAGTAGCGAAAACATCGCCTTTGTGATGTTGACCGGAAAGAATCATCTGTAACGTTTCCGGCTCCATACGAATATAAGCTTCAGCGCGGGCTTCGCGAACGGTGTCAGCTTTGGCGGAAACATCCACCATATTCGCCTCACCATTGGCGTTAATGTGAGTAAATGTAGTCATGATAATTAAAAAGTGCGGTTGGTTTTCTGAATATTTTTCAGTATCGACGTAACTTAACCGCCGATACTGGCTAAATGATTACGCACGCCGCTATCGCCGACATGCAGATAATGGTGTTCACGCTTACCTTGTAACGCAGAGAAAATTCTTGATTGCAAAAGCATTTGTTGCTCATCAGATTGTAACAAATCACGCAAATCAATCCCTTCTTCACCAAATAAGCAAAGATGCAATTTCCCTTTGGCAGAAACTCTCAAACGGTTACAGCTGGCACAGAAATTTTTCTCATAAGGCATGATTAAGCCGATTTCGCCCATATAATCCGGGTGACGGAAAACTTTTGCCGGGCCATCAGAACGATTTTTTATCTGCAATTGCCAGCCGTCTTGCAAGAGTTTCTGTTCTAAAATCTGTCCCGATAAATGGTGTTTTTGGAAGAAAGAATTCATTTCACCGGTTTGCATCAACTCGATAAAACGCATTTGAATCGGTTTATTTTTAATCCATGCCAAGAAACCGGAAAAGTCCTTGTCATTCAAATCTTTCATTAAGACAGAATTGACTTTCACTTTTTGATAGCCGCATTCGAAGACGCGATCAATACCACGCATAATGTCATCAAACTTATCGACGCCGGTAATGCGCTGGAACATTCTTGCATCAAGGCTATCCACGCTGACGTTAATAGACGTCACGCCGGCTTGTTTCCAAGCTGCGACATCCTTAAGCAAACGAAAACCGTTTGTAGTCAGTGCGACTTGTTTGATACCGTCAATGTCACGAATGCTTTCGACAATTGGCAGGAAGTCTTTACGTAAGGTCGGTTCGCCACCGGTAATACGGACTTTTTCCGTTCCCATCACCGCAAAGCTGCTGACCAAGCGACGAATTTCGTCCAAGGTTAAAAAACTCGGCTTATTAGGTTCAGGCTGATAGCCGTCAGGTAGGCAATAATTGCAACGAAAATTACACATATCAGTAATCGACAGTCGCAAATAGTAGTATTCACGCTGGAACGAATCAACGAGTTGAGCCGTGCCAACATTTTTGATTGGAATGGTTTGCATTTGACACCTTTCTAAAAACGGAGAGGATAAATCGTTTCCAACGTATCCCTGAATAATACCGACTTCGTATTATTGGCATTACCACCCTATTTTGTGTTCAACACATTGTGCGCAAAACGTAGGTGAGTAAGCTCGGAGTTACATGCGGTTAATAAATTTTGCAGCATTGTAAAAGATTCATAAAAACAAAAGCAATCAATTAATTTGATCTAGGTTATAAATTCATAAAATTCTTTAAAATCAATTATATATAAATTTATATAGCGTTAATAAAACACCTAAAAACAATGACTAATATACCTAATAATAATTACCAATCTGTACAGGCTCATAAAGCAGGTTATAATTGCGCACGAAAATTGATAAGGGAAATAAGATGGCGGATTTTAAAGGATATCAACAATACGAAAATTTAAGCACACTCAAAAAAGTCGTCGCTATTGGTGGCGGGCATGGACTCGGCCGCGTGATGTCTTCTTTAAGTTTTTTGAAAGAACGTCTTACCGCCATTGTTACCACCACCGATAACGGCGGTTCAACCGGCCGAATTCGCACCAATCAAGGTGGCATTGCTTGGGGAGACTTACGTAACTGCTTAAATCAAATCATCACGGAACCAAGCACCGCCTCCGCATTGTTTGAATATCGTTTTGGTGGCAACGGCGAATTGGCAGGGCATAACCTCGGCAATCTCATGCTCAAAGCCCTAGAAGATATGCATATTCGTCCAACGGAAGCGGTCAATCTCATTCGCGAATTATTGCATGTAAAATCTTTTATTGTCCCGATGTCGGAACAATCGGTCCACCTCGCAGCCGTATTAAACGGCGGCAACAGCGTTGTTGGCGAAGTCAGCGTCGATAGCTTAACTGAGCTACCCAAATCCATTTTTCTTGTGCCTTACGTCACCGCCACACCGGAAGCCATTCAAGCGCTAAAAGAAGCTGAGCTGATTTTATTTGGCCCCGGTAGTTTCCTCACCAGCATTATGCCGCCCATTCTTCTACCGGAAATTACTGAACAGCTTCGACAAAGCAAAGCAAAAAAGATCTTTATTGATAATTTAGGTATTGAGCACAGCCCGGCATCCAGTCTTTCTCTTGCTGATCGCATTCAATGGATCAATGAAACCGTTGGTCAACCTATTATCGATGGTGCGATTGTACCGTTTAATGCTGTACAAAATAGCCAACCTATGGAGATCAAAATCCTTGCGGGCCGCCTTAATGCAGACGATATTTCCTATCGCCATGACCGTGCGCTCCTCTGCTCTGCTATCGACGAACTTCTAGGCGAACTCTTAGCATCGCCACAGGAAGAACATTCCGAACCCACCTCGCTTTAATAAAAAGTGCGGCGCAAAAACAGCGAAGATTTTCACCGCACTTAAATCCTTACACAGATCACAAAATTCACATTTTTTACTTAATAAAAACGCGCAAGTCAGCATAATGGTAGGAGTCATTTCATCAGGAGATTTTATTATGCAAAAAATGTTACTACTTAGCGGTTCTCGCTATGGCAATACAGGTTATTTGGAACATGCTATTCCGTGGTTACAGGATTTTTTAGCAGCATACCAAGGCAAGAAAATCGCCTTTGTGCCTTACGCAGGCGTGCGTCAAACCAACGATCAATACGAACAAAAAGTGCAACAAGTTCTGGCGCCCTTAAATATGGAAATTCAGTCAGTACATCATAGCAAACCGCACCGCGCCATTATTGAACAAGCGGATGTGATCGCCATCGGTGGCGGCAATACGTTTTGTTTGCTAAAGCAAATGTATGAACATAATTTATTGGACATTATTCGTGAAAAAGTGAAAAGCGGTACGCCGTATTTCGGTTGGAGCGCTGGTGCCAATATGGCGAGCAAATCCATTATGACCACCAACGATATGCCAATCACCTATCCGCCATCTTTTGATGCGCTTAATCTGTTCCCTTATCAAATTAACCCGCACTTCATTTCTGGCAAAATGCCGGGGCATAACGGGGAAAGCCGTGAAGAACGTTTTGAGGAATTTTTATTGGTGAACCCGACAGCACAAATTTACGCCATGCCGGAAGGAACCGCGTTTTTAATTAACGGAAATCAGGTGAAAATACTGGGTGAACATAATATTGTGCATTTTAGTGAAAATATGCAGCGCCGTGACATTCCTGCCGGTTCGGTGTTTGAAATCTGATTATGAATAAAAAAGTGCGGTCGGTTTTCAGTTTGTTTTTCGGATGTGAAAAACGTTTTGAAAATCGACCGCACTTTTACTGGAACGATTAAAGAGAATTATTTCTTAAACACGCTCACGTTATGAAACCCGCTTTCTTTCAAATACAGCGCCTGCAACTTACTCATCACGCCACGTTCGCAATACAACACATAATGCTTGCTTTGATCTAACTCGGCAAATTGACCGGAAAGTTTATAGAACGGCAGCAGAATCATCGCTTGATTTTCAATGTGTAACGGGTTTTCGTCGATTTCTTCCGGGCTACGAATATCAATGATCACATCATTTTCCCCTAACACAGACACGGCATCCACGGAAACGACATCTTTCTCTGTTTGCTCGGCAATTTGGCGAATATCTAAATATTGCGCATTTTCCACCGCACTTTCCAACACGGCAAAATTGAAATTGCCTTCTTCCTGTTCAATTTTCGCTTTGATTGCTTTCACTGTTGGATTTTTGGAAATCACACCGCAAAATTCCGGCATGGATTTGGCAATATCATCGGTGCCAATGTGTTTTGCAATGGCGATGATTTGTTCTTTGTCGTGAGTAATTAACGGGCGTAACACCAACACGTCAGCGGCTTCATCAATTAAACGTAAATTGGTTAAAGTTTGGCTGGAAACCTGTCCTAGCGCTTCCCCTGTCACAATCGCCTGAATGTCGAAACGTTGCGTGATTTTGGACGCCGCGCGCACCATCATGCGCTTGAGTACCACGCCCATTTGGCCGTTATCCACGTTTTCCAGGATCTCGCCTACCACGCCTTCAAAATTGATTGCCACGAAACGCACTTTGTGGGAACTGCCGTAACGTTGCCAAATGTGATATGCCATTTGTTTTACGCCAATTTCGTGTGCCGCACCGCCTAAATTAAAGAAGCAATAATGCACGCGTGAACCGCGACGTAATAACATATAACTGGACACACCGGAGTCAAACCCGCCTGAAATCAGCGACAACACATCTTCCTGCGTGCCAATCGGATAACCGCCGATGCCTTCATAACGGGCACGCACCAGCATCATTTTGTCGTCTTCAATTTCAATACGCACCGTCACATCCGGATTTTTCAGTTGCACTTTGGCGCTGGCAATATGTTGATTCAATCCGCCACCGATGTAACGCTCAGCTTCCAGTGAATTAAATTCATGTTTGCCTTTACGTTTTACTCGCACGCAAAAGGTCTTATTTTCTAATTGGGATGCCACATCCGACAGTGTTTGCTCAAAAATCTCATGCAAGTTCGCGAAGGGTTTCTCTTCTACTTGCAAAAAATGGTGAATGCCCGGAATGCGTTGTAATTGCTCGATAAGCATCGGTAAATTTGCGTCGATTTTCGACCGCACTTCGATGTAATCCCAATGCTTTATTACCGCGACCGTATCATCATATTTTGTTAATACATTACGGATATTGCTGGTCAGAATTTTCACGAACCGTTTCCGCACGGATTCGCTTTTAATCATAATTTCAGGAAATAATTTGATGATAAATTTCATGCTAATTCACTTTTTATCCAATAGAAAAATGCGGCGTATTTTAGCAGATAGCGCAGAAATTACCATGCTGAGGTTTTTTCATTAAAAATATCGTTATTTACAACTTTATATAATGATGCGTAATATTAAAACCATCACGGAGAATAAAACTAACCCATTAATTTGTAAGAAAATAAAAATAACGAATCACTTTCCTTGATTAAGATCAAGGCATTTAAAAGGTAGACTTCCTAAAATCCAATTAACTATTTATGGTTATAAATTCATTTTTGTTATTAAAATGATGAAACACAGGAGTGATGCTATGCCAAAAACAAAAAAAATTGTCACCGCACTTTGCCTTATAGGAATAGGTGCCGGGGCATTATGGGGAACGCAATTTATTATGCACAAAACCAGCTCACCAGAATTTTGTGTGAGTTGCCATTCCATGAGTCAGCCGAAAGAAGAATGGGAAAGTTCCAACCATTTTTCCAATGCTAAAGGCATTCGCGCCGAGTGTGCCGATTGCCACGTTCCATCAGAGGGCTGGCATTATGTCAAAGCCAAATTCATAGCGCTGAAAGATTTGTGGTATGAAATGCAAGGTAAACTGGACAGCAAAGAAAAATTCGAAGCACATCGTGCCGAATTAGCCAAAATCGTGTGGGACGAGATGAAAGCGACTGATTCGGAGACTTGCCGTAGTTGCCATAGTTTTGATGCCATGGAATTTTCTCAACAGTCCAAGTTAGCCAAACAAATGCACACGGATGCCCAAACGAATCATCAAACCTGTATCGATTGCCACAAAGGCATCGTCCATTTCCTACCGGAACTCCAAGAAGAACAAGCCGCCACCGGTTCCGCGACTCAATCACTTCAATTTGATGAAAATGCAACATTGTATGCGGCTGAAATGGTAAAAGCACAAGGTGAAAAAGGCGGTGAAATACGCTTAATGCCGTTTGCTGAACTCACTCAATGGCAGGCACAAGGCAAACAAATTCACGGCACGTTACACGGTTGGCAACAAACCGGTGCGGAATCCGTGTTGTATTTGGATTTAGGTAAACGTATTACCGTTGCCTTGGTGGATGAAGACGCCCGTAATCATGCACAAGTGCTGCAAAGCAAACATGATGACGTGACCGATTCCGAATGGAAGGAAGTCAATTTTGCCATTCAGGTCGAAAAAGAAAAAATGTCTTCAGATTTGACCGCACTTGAGCAATACGGCAATCAGTTAAACCAAACCCATTGTAGCGGTTGTCACGCCGCAATCAGTGCGGATCATTACACAGCGAACCAATGGATAGGTGTCGTCAATTCCATGAAAGACCGTACCTCCATGACCAAAGACGAGGTTCGCGCGCTCACCATTTATTTACAACGTCATGCCAAAGATATGAACGGAAAATAATCACGTTAAGTGAAATTCCGTTCTCTCTCAACATGACTTTAATGACGACAAAGCGAGGCAAAAATGAAAAACAACAACATTAATCAAAACCGCCGTGACTTTTTGAAAAAAACCTCTCTCGGCGTGGCGGGAGCATCACTCTCCGGTGGTGTGGTTGGTTCGGTGATTGCACCTAATGCGGCAGCGGCTGAAAGCAGTATGCAAACGGTAGTGACCGCCGCACACTGGGGCCCACTTGGTGTTGTCGTGCAAGACGGCAAAGTGGTGAAATCCGGCCCGGCAATTGAGCCTGTGGTACCGAATGAATTACAAAGTGTCGTTGCCGATCAGTTGTACAGCGAAACCCGTGTAAAATACCCGATGGTGCGCAAAGGATTCTTAGCCAACCCGGGCAAAAGCGACACCACCATGCGGGGGCGTGATGAGTGGGTTCGCGTTTCTTGGGATGAAGCGTTGGATCTCGTGCACAACCAACTTAAACGGGTGCGCGAACAATATGGTGCAACAGGCATTTTTGCCGGATCTTACGGGTGGTTTAGCTGCGGTTCACTGCACGCATCCCGTACGTTATTACGTCGTTATATGAACGCCACAGGCGGTTTCGTGGGACATAAAGGTGACTACTCCACCGGTGCGGCGTAAGTCATTATGCCGCATGTGCTCGGCACCATCGAAGTCTATGAGCAACAAACCAGCTGGGAATCCGTACTGGAAAATAGCGACATTATCGTGCTTTGGTCAGCCAATCCACTTACCACCATGCGTATTGCATGGATGTCCACCGACCAAAAAGGGATTGAGTATTTCAAAAAATTCCAAGCCACCGGCAAACGCATTATTTGTATCGACCCACAAAAAAGCGAAACCTGCCAAATGCTGAATGCCGAATGGTTACCAATTAACACGGCAACAGACGTGCCGTTAATGCTTGGTATTGCGCACACTTTAGTCAGCGAAAATAAACACGATAAAGACTTCTTGAAAAAATACACCACCGGCTATAGCAAATTTGAAGATTACTTGTTAGGGAAAACGGATGGTCAACCAAAAACTGCAGAATGGGCAAGCAAGATTTGCGGCATTCCGGCAGACACGATTAAACAACTGGCAAACGACTTCTCCGGCAAACGCACCATGTTAATGGGCGGCTGGGGAATGCAGCGTCAACGCCATGGGGAACAAACTCATTGGATGTTGGTCACGCTCGCTTCTATGTTAGGACAAATCGGTTTACCAGGCGGCGGTTTCGGTTTGAGCTATCATTATTCAAACGGCGGTGTACCAACAGCCACAGGCGGTATCATCGGTTCTATCACAGCAACTCCAGCGGCTAAACCCGGCGCACAAACTTGGTTAGATGATACCTCAAAATCCGCTTTCCCATTGGCTCGCATTGCCGATGTGTTACTCAATCCGGGCAAGAAAATCCAATATAACGGTACCGAAATCACCTATCCGGACATCAAAGCCATCTATTGGGCGGGCGGTAACCCGTTTGTTCACCATCAAGACACCAACACTTTGGTGAAAGCCTTCCAACAACCGGAAGTGGTGATTGTAAATGAAGTGAACTGGACACCGACTGCGCGCATGGCAGATATTGTGTTGCCGGCTACTACCAGTTACGAACGCAATGACTTAACCATGGCGGGCGACTATTCCATGATGAGTATTTATCCAATGAAACAAGTGGTTCCGCCGCAATTTGAGGCCAAAAATGACTACGACATTTTCGTCGAACTCGCTAAACGTGCCGGTGTGGAAGAACAATACACCGAAGGTAAAACCGAAATGGAATGGTTGGAAGAATTCTACAACACCGCAGTGACAGCAGCTCGCACAAACCGTGTTACTATGCCACGTTTTGATAAATTCTGGGCAGAAAACAAACCATTAAGCTTTGAAGCCGGAGAAGCAGCGAAAAAATGGGTACGTTACGGCGAATTCCGTGAAGATCCGTTGCTCAATCCGCTTGGCACCCCGTCTGGTAAAATTGAAATTTATTCTGATGTCGTTGCAAAAATGAACTACGACGACTGTAAAGGTCATGCAAGTTGGATGGAACCGGAAGAATTTGCCGGCAATGTTACCCAAGAATATCCACTCGCCTTGGTAACACCGCATCCGTATTACCGCTTGCATAGCCAATTGGCGCATACCTCATTACGCCAAAAATATGCGGTCAATGATCGGGAACCGGTGATGATTCATCCTGAAGATGCCGCAGCCCGTGGCATTAAAGACGGCGACATCGTACGCATTCACAGCAAACGCGGCCAAGTGCTTGCCGGCGCGGTTGTCACGGAAAATATTATCAAAGGCACCGTCGCCTTACACGAAGGCGCATGGTATGACCCGATGGATTTAGGCGAAAGTGAAAAACCATTGTGCAAAAACGGTTGCCCGAACGTACTTACCCGCGATGAAGGCACCTCTAAACTGGCACAAGGTAACTCACCGAATACTTGTATCGTACAAGTAGAAAAATTCGTCGGCCAAGCGCCAGAAGTCACCGTGTTTAAACAACCGAAACACGCAGCGTAAAAATGCCATAAAAAATGACCGCACTTTGATTTTCGCCTTCAAAGTGCGGCCTCTTTTCAAAGAGTTTTTTCTTTGCTTTGTTTTGTCCATCTATCAAATCAATTTTTCCTACCTTTTCTCATCACCGCCAAAATGTGATCTATCTCGCAGTTTCAAGTCTTGTCTTGTGCTCAAATTGAACCACTGTCCTCTTTTTGGGACAAAATAGTAAAGACCTGTCTGTGTAAAAAGAGCAGGTATCACTTTGATTCATCACGTAGAAAAAGGAGAAAAGAGATGACAAAAGATCTTAATGTCTTTGACAAACACTACGGTTTATTGATCAACGGCGAATGGACGGATGGTTCAGAAGGTAACACCTTAACAGCACATAATCCAGCAAATGGAGACGCATTAGCGACCTTTATTGACGCTACCGATGCGGATGTGGATGCTGCTGTGAATGCGGCAAAAGAAGCCTTTAAAACCTGGAAAAACACGAGCGCAACGGAACGCGCTACAATTCTAAATAAAATTGCAGACATTATTGACGAAAATACCGAATTATTTGCCTTGCAAGAAACACTGGATAACGGTAAACCAATTCGCGAAACACGCGCAGCAGACATTCCGTTGGCATCCGATCATTTCCGTTATTTTGCCAGCGTGATTCGTTCCGAAGAAGGTGTGGCAAACCAACTGGATAACGAAGACTTGTCCTTGATTTTACGCGAGCCGATTGGTGTGGTCGGTCAAATTATTCCGTGGAACTTCCCGTTCTTAATGGCCGCATGGAAAATTGCGCCGGCATTGGCAGCAGGTTGTACCGTTGTGATTCACCCGTCTTCCTCCACATCATTGAGTCTGCTTTCGTTAGCGCAAAAAATTAATCATTTGTTGCCGAAAGGCGTTTTCAATGTCATTACCGGCAAGGGTTCCAAATCCGGCGAATACATGTTACGTCACCCAGGATTTAGCAAACTGGCATTCACCGGCTCCACCGAAATCGGTCGAAAAATCGGGATGGCGGCGGCTGAAATGTTGATTCCATCTACCTTGGAATTAGGTGGCAAATCCGCCAATATTTTCTTTGACGATATGCCATTTGATAAAGCATTAGAAGGCGCACAAAAAGGGATTCTTTTCAACCAAGGACAGGTATGTTGTGCCGGTTCACGGATCTTCGTACAAGAAAGCATTTACGATAAATTCATTGCGGCATTAAAAGAGGAATTTAAGAAAGTCAAAGTCGGCTTGCCTTGGGAAGATGACACGCAAATGGGCGCACAAGTCAACGGAAATCAAATTAAGGTGATTAGTAAGTATGTTGATATTGCGAAAGAAGAAGGTTGCCAAATCATCCTTGGTGGCGGTAAATCAACCGACCCAGCATTGGCTCGCGGCGAATTTTTCCAACCAACCTTAATTTTAGCGCCGGATAATAAAAAACGTGTCGCGCAAGAAGAAATTTTTGGGCCGGTCGCTGTGGTGATCAAGTTTAAAGATGAAGCAGATGTGATCCAAATGGCGAACGACAGTGATTATGGTCTAGGCGGCGCGGTGTGGACGTATAACATTAACCGTGCACTACGGGTTGCACGCGCGCTCGAAACCGGTCGTGTTTGGGTGAACTGCTATAACCGTTTGCCGGCCGGCGCACCGTTTGGTGGCTACAAAACTTCCGGTATTGGTCGTGAAACCCATAAAATGATGCTTGCCGCCTATACACAGGTGAAAAATATCTTTATCAGCACCCGTGAAGAGCGTGAAGGCATGTATTAATCTTTCAATTTTCCCCTAAAAACAAACCGCACTTTGATGTTATCTCTTCAAAGTGCGGTTTATTTTTAATGTGTTTTTACTTTTCGACTCACTCTCCGCTCAACAGTGCAATTTCCTGTTTTAGTGCATAAGGCATATGCCGTGGTCCGCGTACGGCAGTGACGCCGAATTGCGCCATTTTCGCGCGTGGAATGAGGCTTTTATCATATTCTTTCAAGCAACGAATTTTCATCACCCGCTTCACCTGTAAATCATCCGTACATTTTTTGTGATAGGGAATGTTTACCTCCAACACCAAACATTGATAACGAATCGCCCCCGTCGGTTCAGTGACGTACAGATATACGATATCATCCACGGCAATATTGTTACTCTGCTTCCAGTAAATTTCTCCGCCTTCGAGCAAGTCTTTCTCCACATTGTAATATTTCGGATTAGCCGGCACGATCCATTCCGTATAACGGACGATCCCCAGTTGCTTCTTCACTTGTCGGGTGGCGGTAAGATCAAAACTGGCATTTAATAAAAACAGTATGGTGTCTTTTTCTACGGAGCCATCTAACAACACCGTCAGCCAATGATTTTTATTCATGTGGTACGCCGGTAGGAAACCGGCTTGCGGCAAAAATACGCTTAGCATTTCAGGGGAACATTTCACGTTCATTACCGCCAATTTCCCTGCACCGCTTAGCCCTAATGACGTCTTCTCAACATTCATCACAATGGCATACCATTTTCGATTATCGGCATGACGCAACACCGCATAATCCGGATGGGTCTTCCACAAATATTCCGGTTTAGTGCCATATTGGGTGAAGACATACTCGAAAACTTGTTGGGTTAGCTCAGCCATTCCATGTTCCTCTTATTACTTTGATAACATCATTTTACGCCAACTTAGTCTTCAAAATAAAAGACATTAATTTCCACATCATTATTGTGCTTTTTAGTTCAACAGGCATATTATATTCCTTGAGAAAGGACTCAATTTAATCATATGAATAATGGATTATTCACCGCAGAGAGCAATCTCACTCTAATTAATAAACTCGGAGGAGTTATATGGAAGGGAAAACAATTGCGCCAATTGAAGTAAAAATAGGCTTCAAATGGCAAGGGTTACTGCTTTCAGTGATTGTCGGGATGGCAATTTGGTTGATTCCGATACCGGAAGGCCTTTCTGCCAAAGCATGGGGTATGCTTGCCCTCTTTGTTGCCACGATTGTGGCGATTATCGCCAAAGCTATGCCCATGGGCGCAGCAACATTAGTCGCACTCGTCATTAGCGGTTTAACCGGCTTAACACCATTATCTCCCGCCAAAGGGGAAGTGGGCATGTTATCCGGTTTTTCCAACGGAACCATTTGGTTAATCGCCATTGCGATGTTTTTATCTCGCGCGGTCATCAAAACCGGTTTGGGAAAACGCATTGCCCTCTATTTCGTCGCACGTTTCGGTAAAAAAATGATGGGCGTTGCTTATGGTATCGCGCTAGCCGATGTGGTCATTGGTCCAGGGATTCCGTCTGCCTCTGCGCGTGGTGGCGGTATCATGTATCCCATCATGCAATCCATCGCTGATGCCTACGATTCCAAACCGGGTCCAACCGCCAGACGTGCCGGTGCATTTCTTGCCATCGCCGTATCACAAATTGACACTATCGTGTGTACCATGTTCCTCACCGCTATGGCAGGTAACCCGTTAATCGCGGAACTTGCCAAAGGTCAAGGCGTTGAAATTACGTGGATGACTTGGTTCTTAGGCGCGATCGTGCCGGGGGTTATCAGTTTGATCCTGTTGCCTTATTTCGTCTATTTGATTTACCCGCCTGAACTCAAAGACACACCAAAAATGGCAGAAATGGCGCGTGAAGAATTACATAATATGGGGCCAATGAGCAAAGCGGAATGGATTTTGGCACTTGATTTCATCTTATTGTTGTTCTTATGGACCGTAGGTGATTTGGTCTTCCATATTCCGGCAACGGTTTCTGCCTTTATCGGCTTGGTGATTTTATTACTCACCAACATCATGAGTTGGAAAAATATCGTTGCTGAAACCACCGCATGGGACACCATGTTTTGGTTTGCAGTTTTGGTGATGATGGCAAATGCGTTGAATAAATACGGTGCTATTGCTTGGATTTCCAGCCATATTTCCTCCTCGGTGGGAGCATTCAGTTGGCCGGTTGCCTTTACGATTTTAGTCTTAGTGTATTTCTACACTCGCTACTTTTTCGCGTCTGCCATGGCGCATATTTCCGCCATGTATTTAGCATTCGTTGCGGCAGCCATTGCCGTTGGTACCCCACCGATTATTGCCGCGCTCGGCTTAGGTTATACCTCTACCCTCTCAATGAGCTTAACCCAATACGCCGGCGGCCCTGGCCCGGCCCTCTATGGTTCCGGTTATAACTCAACCGGCCAATGGTGGGGCGTTAGTTTCGCCACCTCCATCGTATCCCTCATTATATGGTTTGGTGTCGGTGGCTTATGGATGAAACTATTAGGTTGGTGGTAAAACCATATCAAGCTTTATTACTGACCTAAAATTCTTATAAAAAAATGACCGCACTTTATTTTTCAACCTAAAGTGCGGTCACTTTTTTCAGTATTTTTTAAATTAATCTGCGAGAAATAATGGCCCTATCGGCATTTTCGGCAACGTAAATCGGTCGGGATAAAGCACATTGACCAAATATAATCCTTCCGGTTTAGCTGTCGGTGCGGCGAGAGTACGATCTTGCTGAGCCAATAACCAAGCTAACCATTCCACCGGTTGATTGCCGCAACCCACCTCAATCAAGCTGCCCACAATATTACGCACCATGTGATGTACAAAGGCGTTTGCTTGAATATCCACGATGATATATTGCCCCTGGCGAGTGACGTTTAAATGATGCACATTGCGCCACGGCGTGTTGGATTGACATTGCGCAGCACGGAAAGAACTAAAATCATTTTCACCGAGCAACGCTTGCCCTGCTTGGTGCATTAATTGATGAGCGAGTTCCAAATGACAATGCGTCACGCCTTGCGGCAAAATGGCTGAACGCAGTTTATTACAATATAAAATGTAACGATAACGACGGGCGGTAGCGCTAAAACGGGCATGAAAATCATCATCGACCACTTTCGCCCATCGCACAGCAATATCATCGGGCAAATTCGCATTGACACCAAAACTCCAGGCTTTCTCTGGACGATGAGCAGTCGTTTCAAAGTGAATCACCTGCCCAGTGGCATGTACGCCGGAATCCGTACGGCCTGCACAGAAAATACTGATGTCTTCATTAGCAACGGTGGAAATCGCCCGTTCCAGTTCAGCCTGTACGCTGGCCACTTTTTCTTGTTTCTGCCAACCGAAATACTGTTTTCCGTCGTATTCCACACCTAATGCAATTTTCATGTTCTACTCTGATTTTACTTAAAATGGCGTGCATTATAACAAGGCTTGGCGAATCTCAAAAACATTCTAAAAACCCACCGCACTTTTGCTGAATTTCGCACATAAAAAAAGCAGAGATCGCTCTCTGCTTTTTGGAAAAACGTATAAAAATTAACGTTTGGAGTATTGTGGACGACGACGTGCTTTGTGTAAACCCACTTTTTTACGTTCAACGCGACGTGCGTCACGAGTAACGAAGCCTGCTGCACGAAGTGCTGGGCGTAAGGTTTCATCGTATTCCATCAATGCACGGGTAATACCATGACGGATTGCACCCGCTTGACCGGAAATACCACCACCTTTAACAGTGATGTATAGGTCTAATTTATCAGTTAATTCAACCAATTCTAACGGTTGACGTACTACCATGCGCGCAGTTTCACGGCCGAAGTAAACGTCTAATTCACGTTGGTTGATAGTGATTTTACCACTGCCCGGTTTGATAAATACACGAGCTGAAGAGCTTTTGCGGCGACCTGTGCCGTAGTTTTGATTCTCTGCCATATCCTAAAACCTCGTGATTAAATATCTAAGACTTGTGGTTGTTGTGCCGCGTGTTGGTGTTCAGCACCTGCGTACACTTTTAATTTACGGAACATTGCACGGCCTAATGGACCTTTTGGCAACATACCTTTAACCGCAATTTCAATCACTGCTTCAGGACGTCGTGCGATCATTTCTTTGAAAGTCGCTTGTTTGATACCGCCTACATAGCCTGTATGCCAGTAGTAAATTTTATCGCTGTCTTTGTTACCGGTTACAGCAACTTTGTCCGCGTTGATAACAATGATGTAATCACCTGTGTCAACGTGCGGAGTATATTCAGCTTTATGTTTACCACGAAGACGACGCGCTAATTCAGTCGCCAAACGACCTAAAGTTTTACCTGTCGCATCTACTACATACCAGTCGCGTTTAACCGTTTCTGGTTTTGCTACAAAAGTTTTCATTAATTAATTACCAATATAATAATATTAATACCCAGTGCTTAAAAAAGCACAACCAGTTATCTTAATCTTCACCCCTTCGAGTGCGATCTCGACAAAATAATGCGCGGTGGGAATCCGCAGCATTCACAGGGTCGGGCGATTATACAGAAAATTTCACCGAAAAGCTAACGGTTTTACAGGAAAAATACGATAAATTTTGACCGCACTTTGTCTTTTTATTCTTCACTATCAAATAAAAAATCTAGGGTTTGCGCCCTAAAAGACAAATCACGGAACTGGCGCCAACATGACGGCTACCTTCATTCATTTCTCGCACATCATGCTCTGCCAATAGCCATTCTAGCCCCAATAATGCTTGTTGCATCTCCTCCAAGGTGCCGAGCATTTCAACATGACTAGGCCCGCCAGTGCCATAACGAAGTTGATCAGGATGATAAAAGACGCCGGCAAACAAGCCGCCCGGTTGCAAAGCATTCACAATGCGTTGCATGACTTGAGTCCGTTCCGGCTCCATAAAATGACAGAAAACAGACGTAATCACCGCATAATGCGCCGTGGGCATCGTCATTTCGGCAATATTGGCTAATCTCGTTGTGAACGGTACCTGATACCGATGCGCCAACGCTTGCGCTTTTCGCAATCCAACTTGAGAGAGATCCACACCTTCCGTTTCTAATCCGTGGCGGGCTAAAAAGATGCCATTGCGCCCTTCCCCTGTGGCAAGATCTAAGGCTCTTCCCGAGGTTGGCAAGTAAGGCTGAATTCTAGCGATAAATTCATTGGGTTCCGTGCCGAAAATATATTCTTCCGTTTGATAACGCTCATCCCATTTTGTCATATATTCCCCTTTTATTTTGCTAATAACTGCCCCAATCCGCTTTGTCGTTGTACCGGATTTTTCACCGCATTTTCCCACACACTTTGTAGCGCAAACACCGTGAGGAAATCTTTAGTGCGCGTAATACCGGTATAAACCAGCTCTTTGGATAAGACCGGGCTATTTTCTAACGGTAAAATCAGGAACGTATGTGGAAATTCGGAACCTTGAGATTTATGCACGGTCATGACAAAGGCAGTCTCATGATTCGGCACACGGCTTGCCAGCACTTTTTTGTAGCTATTTTGCCCTTGTTCAAACCACACTCGCCCATGGCCTAAATAAATGCCGATGTCGCCGTTATACAAGCCGACACTGCTGTCATTTTGCGTAACCATAATCGGTTTACCGATATACCACTCCCGTTCCTGATGAAATTGTAACAAACGTTTTTGACGCAATTTTTCTGCAATAGCGAGGTTTAACTGCTCGACACCAAACTCGCCTACGCGTAATGCGGTTAAAAAACGGATGCGGTTAAACGCGGCAAAAATTGACCGCACTTGATCTTCATGAAGAACGCCCTCTGACGGAATCTGTTGCAAATAATACGCATATTCTTCCGCAGCACGATCGACAATCAATTTCACACAGGCTTTGCGCTGTTGCACATCGTCTTTATTCGTCAAATAATGCGCAAAATCGGTTAAATACACACCACAATGTTTATCTTGATGTTGCTGATATTGCTGCAATAACTGCCAGCTCTTGAGCGCATCGCCTAAATTCACCGCCGTTGCCAACTCGCCTACTTCCGGATTCGCCCCAAAACGGCGACTGACTTGTAAATAACAAATGCTGTCGCTAATGGCGTTTATCTTATCCTCTGATAGCAATGTCATCCCTGTTGTTGCCTGCAAATATTGCGCCATCCTTGGGCTATAGGTCGGTTTTGCCGCATTCACGAAACGCCCTAATTCTCCTAAAATAGCGCCGGCTTCTACGGAAGCAAGTTGATCTTTATCACCCAATAAAATCAGTTTAGTTTCCGGTTTGAGCGCATTAAGCAATTTAGCCATTAAGGTGAGATCGATCATGGACGCCTCATCCACCACCAACACATCCAACGGCAATGGATTGTCCGCGTGATAACGGGTTTCTTCACTGAAAAAACGCACACCAAGCAAACGATGGATCGTTTCTGCGCTCATCGGAATGTGCAGATTTTCGATAATATCCCGTTTATCTGGCTCTGATGAAAACGCCTGTTTTAAACGTTCCACGGCATCCACAATAGATTCCGTTAAACGCGCTGCCGCTTTACCTGTTGGCGCAACCAATTTAATACGTAAGCCGTTTTGATGCAGTTCTTGCAAGGTTAAAAGCAACTTGGTTACGGTCGTTGTTTTCCCCGTTCCCGGCCCGCCGGTAATTAAACAAAAACGCTGACGTAACGCCATGGCAACAGCGATTTTCTGCCAATCAATGCCCTGCTCTTCCTGAAAATAGCGATCGAGAATCGAGGCAATTTGTGTGAGTTGTCCCTTTGAAAAAACAGGCTCAAAACAGACCGCACTTTTGAAGTAATCGGCAATCCAAAATTCGTCTTGCCACACGCGATAAAAATACAAGCAATTAAACTGCAACACCAAAGGCGCAATTTTCTGTAATGGCGAATCCGTAAAGGTGATATGTTGTGCCTTTTGCAAGGTAGATTGCCATTGTGAAATCGGCACATAATCAATTTTTTGCTGAATTTCCGTTAAGTAAACACGCTCGTTGAAATAATCCTGTAAACCGAATAAATCCTGTTCGGTGGACTGATTCAACAGAAGGCAGGTATTGCCTTGGCGATAATTAAAATTACACAATGCCGCCATCAACACCGCCAAGTTTTGCACAGATGGGGCATAATTAAACGGTTGCTGTTTACGATGAATAAACTCGGCAAAATAATAGTCAGCGGCGTTAATAATGCCTTTTTCTTTGAGTTGAGATAATAAAGTTAACATCAGAACAAATTCTCCAAGGCTTGAATTAACGCGTAATCCGGCTTATCAAAAAACACACCGTCCTGATTTTCACCGTTTATGCCGCGTAAGAAACAATAAAACACACCGCCAAAATGGGTCTCGTAGTCATAATTTGCGTCACGTTGTTGCAAATAACGGTGCAATGCCAGCGTGTAAAATAAATATTGCCAGTCGTAATGGTTTGCCAGCATGGCTTGCTCAAGGCTTTTACCAACATAGTTTTGCGGCTCGACACCCAGGAAATTCGATTTGTAATCCACCAAATAATATTTACCGTTATGGCAGAAAACTAAATCCATAAAACCGCGTAACATACCTTTAATCGCATCGAATTGCAGTGTTTCCGATGGCAAATGGTGATGTTTTTGCAACGCCCGATTAAATACCGTCACATCAAATGCCCGATTGAGTTTCAAATAAAACTGCATTTCTTTCACGCATTGGTGGCGAGATAAATTGTTCAGCTTCAACGTTGGATCATCTGCACTTAACGGCGTATCTAAAATCGCCTTCATCCATTGTTGCAATGATGGCAACCAAGTTTCCTCTAACTGTAACCATTGGCAGAGTTTTTGCACTTTGTCTTCATTTAACGGCTGACTAAAATCATATTTTTCCAAGAAACGGTGCAACGCTGTACCGATTTTAATCCCATGCGGAAAATCAAAAGGCGAATAACCGAAAGGATAGGCAGATTCATGACTTGTGCTTTCAAGCATTGTTTCTGTCGCTTGCTCGTTAAAATCGTAATCTTTGCCACCATCAAAAACAGGCTCAAAAGCGACCGCACTTTCTGCTACTAGCTGTTCTTTGTAATATTTTTTATTTTGATGAATCGCCTCAATGGCGCTGAAACTGGTCACCGTCCAGTTTTGTTCAATATGACCGGTGAATGTTGCCGCGTTTAATGGCGTTTGAGTCTCCGACTGCATTGGCGCATCTAGTGCTTTTAATGCCGTGGTTTCAGAAATCTGAATACTTCCCTCTGGGGCATCATGAGCCAACTTTTCCAATAATGGCAAGCTATCGTAGGCTGTCGGCTTCTCATTTGTTTGAATTTCCCCTTGAGTGAGGGCATATAACAAGGCACTCCACTTTTCCTCAAAGGTTTTCGGCACACCGATGTTCAACTGATATTTCGCTCGGGTCAGCGCCACATAGAGTAAACGAAGTTGTTCGGCAAAATCCTCTTGTTTTACATCCTTCTCATGGGAACCATCAATATCCCACAGCACGTCGTATTGGTCGTAATAAGTAGAAATGTGTTCAGGCCTAAATTTGGAGGCATAACCAATAAACGGTAACCAAACTAAATCGTATTCCAATCCTTTGGATTTATGAATCGTAACAATTTTGACCAACTGCAACTCGCTTTCTAGCCGCACTTGTTGTTCATTTTGTCGGTCTTCCCCTTGAATTTGCTTTTCAAACCAACGTAACAATGCCGCTTCACTTTCGTTCAGCGTTGCCGCTTCTTGCAATAACTCCGCTAAATGTAGCAAATCCGTCACCAGGCGTTTACCATCCACCGTGGGATACAATTTTTCAGTGATTTTTTCTTGTAGGAACAACTGGTGCAACATCACTAATACACCTTGTTTTTGCCACGTTCTTTGATAATGAATAAATTTTTCGACCCAATATTCCCAACGGTTTTCGTCTAAACGAATACGCTGAATATCTGCTGCCGTTTGCGCAAAAATCGCCGTCGCAACGGCATTTAAAATATTGCGTTCGGAAAATGGATTAAGACAGGCCCGTAAAATCAACAACAGATCCTTTGCTGCTTTACTGTCAAACACATTGCTATTTTCTGACAAAAACACAGAGGCAATGCCAAGACGACGTAACGCATTTTTGACCAAATCGGCTTCTTTGCGACTACGCACCAATACCGCAATACTTTCCGGTTTTAGCGTTTTTTCGATGCATTTTTCATCGGAACGAAAATCGGCGGTATTCTCCACCGCACTTTGCAACCAATGTTGAATAGAAACGGCACAGGCTTTCGCCATATTCTCTTTTACGGAAGCTTCATCCACATAAAACCGCACGGCAGGTTCCACTTCACCGTTTAACCAAAATTGTGGATGATCGTCTTTGGCTGCGACCGGTAGGAATTGAATCTTGTCATATAAAAACGGAGGTTGTTCGGTAAAATCAAACAATCGATTGACACACTGCACCACATCTTGGTGAGAACGGTAATTTTTTCCTAAATTGAAACGGTGCTGCGCTTCATCAGCCGCTTTAAAGTAAGTAAAAATGTCTGCACCACGGAATTTATAAATCGCCTGTTTTGGATCGCCAATCATAATAAAGCCGTTATCCGACGCGTGATCTAATCGTAGTGGTTCTACATACACCTTAGAAAAGATCTGATACTGCACCGCGTCCGTATCCTGAAATTCATCAATCATGGCAAACGGGAATTGATAACGAATCATCTGCGCAAATTCAGTATTATTCGGGTGGTGCAAGGCGTCTTTTAACAAGCGCAATAAATCATGAAAACTTTTTTCGCTGTGGTTGAGTTTGTATTCGGCTAACTGCCCATTCAGCGTTTCTAAATAATGAAACCAAAGCGCTTGAGACAGTAAAGTTTGCTGTTCATAAAAGGCTAACAACTCATCAATTTTGATGAAAAGCGGGTGACTCAAAGCTTCCTGTGCCTCCTCGCCTTTCTGTTCATCCATTGCCGTTTGCCCAAAGCGGTAAAAACAATCCGGAAAATCTGCTTTTTCGTTTTCCGCCCAATGCTTCATAGCAGCAAGCCATTTCGGGCGATTAGCCGATGTGAAACTGCGACGGTTTAATTTTTGTTCTTTCGCATTCTTATATTTGGTGTTGATTTCTGTTTCAATCAACTCCGTAATTTCCACCTCTTTTTCTAACCATTTTTGCTTTAATTCCTGCGTTTGAGCGATTAATGCTTGCGAGTAATCAGTAAGTTTTGAAAGAAATTCCTCAAAAGTCCCCTCAAAAAAGTGCGGTCGTTTTTCCGGAAGTTTTAATTCGGTTCCGGCAAATTTTTTGATTTTTGTCACAATATTGCTTGGTGAAACCAAATTTTTTTGAATAAATTCGACAACCGCATAAGGCTGTGAATAAAAATAGTCACGCCAAATTTTTTGCGCCAAACGCAACAACAGCTCATCTTCTTCGCCACTTAATTCTAAGTTGAAATGAATCCCAGAATTGAATGCGTATTGCATCAGCATTCGACGGCAGAAACCATGAATGGTATAGATCGCCGCCAAATCCATGTTTTGTTCCGCTAAGGTCAGACGTTGAATAGCAAGCGGTAAGTCGGTGATGGTCGCAACTAATTCGCGTAAAAAATCATCTTGCCCAAAGACTGCCGAATCTTGTGTCTGCTGATAAGCCGTCAATTTTTGTTTGGCGTCATAGATACGTTCGCGAATTTTGCGCTTCAGCTCCTCTGTCGCCATTTCAGTGAAGGTCACCACCAAAATTTGCTCAACATTCAATGCATAAGGAAAGGTATTTTCTCCCGCTTGCAGTAACAAACGTAAATAAAGGGAACCCATGGTGTAGGTTTTGCCTGTACCGGCAGAAGCTTCAATTAAGCTAACAGCATTTAATGGAATGGAGATCGGATTGAGTTGTTGCATGGTTAAGATTAAGCGAATGAAAAATTTTGAATAAAATAAGGGCGGAACTCAATCCGCCCAATAGCCTCGTTAGAAATTAACGACTTTATCTGCCCATAACGTCCATTTAGAAACATCATCTAAGGTGCCGCGAGTCACGCCATCAATTAGCTTTATCTCGGATAAACCACGCGCTTTAGTGCAGCTTGTACAGAGTTTGACTTCAGCACCTTGTGCTATCAAGATTTCCATCACTTGTTGTACGTTAGACCCTTCATTCGGATGCTGACCGGCAATGCCGCTTAACACGGAATCACCAAAACAGAACACTTTAATTTCGACTTCCTTGCCATGTTCTTCCTGCAAATTCACCGCTAAACGCAATGCGTTGAAGCTTTTTTCTGTGCCGTATGGCGATTCATTTAAAATAAAAAGAAGTTTTTGCATCATTAACCTACCCAGATAAATTTAATTAAGAATAACAAGGAAACCACCCAAACCGGTGCATTCACTTCGCGCCAACGCCCCGTTCCAAGTTTCATCACACAATAGCTGATGAAACCAAACGCGATTCCTTCTGTGATGGAGTATGTAAATGGCATCATCGCAGCCGTAATAAAGGCTGGAGTCGCTTCTGTTAAGTCGTCCCATTGCACTTTAATTAAGCTGGATGCCATCAAAATACCCACATAAACTAACGCACCTGCTGTCGCATAAGCCGGTACCATACCTGCCAATGGCGAAAAGAAAATGGTTAGTAAAAACAACAATCCAACGACAATCGCCGTCATACCCGTGCGCCCACCGACCGATACGCCTGCACCACTTTCAATATAAGTACTGATCGCAGAAGTACCGATATACGATCCGACAACAGCGCTTGCACTATCAACGTATAAGGCTTGTTTCATTTTCGGGAAACGCCCTTTTTCATCGCTAAAACCTGCTTTGTCGGTGACACCAAGCAAGGTACCGGACGAGTCAAATAAGTTCACTAATAAGAAAGAGAAGATGATACCAATAAGTGCCGTATCCAAGGCACCGGCAATATCCACTTGGCCAACCACTTGAGTTAATGCAGGCGGCATGGAAATGATGCCATGGAACATCACGTTTGGATCAAAATACAATGCAAGTGAGGTGACTGCGGCGATAGAAATTAACACGCCGGAATAAATATTACGTGCTGCCAACACCACGATAATAAAGAAACCAAGGATGCCCAATAACACTTGCGGACTATGTAGATCGCCTAACGCAACCAAGGTTGCCGGATTGGCAACAACCAAGCCCATATTTTTAAAGCCGATTAAGGCGATAAAGAAGCCGATACCGGCACCAATACCTACCCGCAAACTGAGCGGAATGGATGCCATCAGCCAATAACGAATTTGGAAAATGGTTAATAGCAATAAGCCGACAGAACCCCAGAAAATGGTGCCCATACCCACTTGCCAAGAATAACCAAGTTTACCGACCACCACATAAGCAAAGAAGGCATTCAAGCCCATTGCCGGCGCTAATGCGATAGGCAAGTTACTGAATAACCCCATGGCAATCGTACCGAAGCCTGCGATTAAACAAGTGGTCACAAAGACAACTTGCTTATCCATGCCCGCATCACCCAACACGGACGGGTTCACGAAAACGATATACACCATGGTGAAAAAAGTGGTGATTCCGGCAATAATTTCCGTTTTGGAGGAGGTTCCTTTTTCTTTTAATTTAAAGAATTGTTGTAGAAAAGATTGATTTTCCATTGTAATTTCCAATCAGAGACAAAATAAAAACGATGAAAAACAAGGTAATAAGAAAGGTGTTTTTCCCGCTGATTCTAGCAAAAGATCAGAAAAACTGCGACGGGTTTGGAAAAATAAAAAACGAGATAAGAAAGAAGAAAAATAAGGAAAGAAAAGATGGTGCGACTGGCTGGACTCGAACCAGTGACCCCCACCATGTCAAGGTGGTGCTCTAACCAACTGAGCTACAGTCGCAGTGAAAAGTGCGCTAATAATAGCTACCTTTTTAGGCTAAAACAAGTTTTTTATTTGATTGTATAGATGACTGCAAAAAAATTAACCAATTCATTATAAAGATAAAAAACAGGAGAAAAATAAACCGCACTTTAATAGAAAAGTGCGGTCAAAAATTTCAATGTTTTTTAGAAACGTGAATTAGAAACTTGACGTATCTTGGAAAAGACCAACTTTCAAATCTGTTGCGGTGTAGATAACGCGACCATCCACTTCCACTTCACCATCTGCCATGCCCATGACCAATTTACGGTTAATCACACGTTTCATGTTGATACGATAAACGACTTTTTTCGCGCTTGGCAGGATTTGTCCGGTAAACTTCACTTCGCCAACGCCTAAAGCACGCCCTTTGCCTTTGCCACCAACCCAACCAAGGAAGAAGCCGACTAATTGCCACATAGCATCCAGACCTAAGCAACCCGGCATAACCGGATCACCGATGAAGTGACAAGCAAAGAAAGGTAAATCAGGATGAATATCTAATTCAGCTTCAATATAGCCTTTGCCAAAGGTACCGCCATCTTCGGTCATTTTTACAATACGATCCATCATTAACATGGTCGGTGCCGGTAATTGCGGACCTTCTTTGCCAAACAATTCGCCACGTCCAGAAGCCAATAAATCTTCGTAAGTGTAACTGTCTTTAATGTTTGGAGTACAAGTGTTCATTATTAATCATCCTATAAAATATGGTTAAACAACGTAATGTTGAATGAGGCTTGGATTCTAGCAAAGCATTTCATTATTTAAAATAGCTAACACTTGTACGCCAAACTTGTCCGATCAGTTAATTTTTGATGGCTATTTTAATTTAGCGATTTTTTCTCCCCAAGAAAAAATCCCATAAACCGAATTTGTGAGATTGCTGATCAGAATATTGATCAATACGCTGATGAATCAAACGAGACAACGGCAAGGTGTCAAAATTATACGTTTTATTTTCTTGCTCCACCAAATCCCGCTGCAATAAAATCTCACAGGCCTGATCCACTGTTTCTACCGGATAAATAAAAAACTCCTGATTTTTCACCGCACTGACTACCGCCTCCGACAAACTGAGCTGATTTAACACCGCACTTGGGATCATCACGCCTTGCTTACCGGTGAGCCCACGACGTTGGCAAATGGTAAAGAAACCTTCGATTTTGTCATTTACACCGCCCACGGCATGGACTAATCCAAATTGATCGATTGCGCCGGTAATGGCAATAGATTGCGGCAATGGCAAAGAAGACAAGGCACTTAATAAGACGCAAAAACTCGCCAAAGAGGCACTATCGCCATCAATTTCACCATAAGATTGCTCGAATACTAAAGAAGCGGAAAAGGGCAACTGTGACGGCAATTCAAGAACATTGGCCAAGCAGGCTTCCGCAATCATAATCCCCTTGCTGTGAATATTCCCCGCCAGTTCATTTTTGCGCTCTACATCCACAATTTCGCCATCACCAAATTGCACGATACAACTAATTCGCGAAGGCTCACCGAAAGACAATGGCGTGCCCGGATATTCAATGATCGACAAACCATTAATTTGCCCCACCATCTCGCCTTCAGTCGCCACATAAATTTGTTCCTGCAAAATACCATCGTAGGTTTGCTCACGCAGAAAACCAAATTGCGCTGTTTTATGTTCAAAATAACGTTCAAAATCCACCGCACTGAGTGGATTAGATTCCGTTAAAAGTGCGGTTTCTGTGAGCATCATTTTTAGTTTAAGCGGTGATACATTAATCAAATGGCGATTTTCACTGTCACGCACCAATAATTGATACAGTTTGTTAAAACCACTTAAATCCAACCCAGGTAGCTGATTTTGTTGTACAACACATTGTAGATAACTCATCCACTGCTGTTGTTGCTCCGCCGTTTCCACACGGCAATAGCTTTCAATTTCCGCATAATCCGCTAAATGATACAGCGCTTCTTCCAGCTCTTCTAACGCAGCCAATTCCGTGCGATTGCCCAGCACAATCACTTTCAATGACAAAGGATAACTCGGAATTTCACAAGGTAACGTTTTAAATGGATGTGCGGAATACCAATCAAACACACCTCTCGTTAAAATCTGTTTCAAACGTTGCCATAAATCAAATTGTGCCAATAATGCGCCCGCACTCACGATCAACACGCCGTTGTTCAGCTGGTGAACCAACCCAGCATGAAGTTGAATATCATGAGAAGACGCATGCACTTTAAGCGAACCAAATAACTGGAACTGATCCAAATATAACGCCGTAGCAACGCCTTTTTTAGCCGCAAAATTATCTTCTACCGATTGTGCAGGCTCAGTGTAAACACGTGGAAAAGAGAAAGAATCCCCTTGTTCCACGATATATTGCACCCCACACACGCCCACTTCCGGTTGGTGCTTTTTAATAAAACCTTCCAATAAAGACGCATATTCCGCTTGATCATCTGCTTTCATCACTAATAAAGCGCGGTGAGAATTTCGGATGAAATGACGCACAGCTTCACCTGCGCGAGGTTGTAATGCAAAAAAATCCTGAGGTTGTGAAGGAATGTCGATTACCGTCAATTCCGGACGTAACGCCTGCCAAGGCAATGTAGTATTAGATAAAGAAGATAAAGTCACATTAATCTCTGTGTTGTCTATTTAATTTGTGCGCATTATCGCACATTTCTTCCCGTCTTTCTTCGCATCGCGTAAAAATCTGCTAGAAAAATGCCGATAAACAGCGTATAGTGACAGAGTTACCACGTCACTAAATAGAATTCCTATGAAATATCAAAAGCTAGAAAATCAAGAAGCTCATTGGAAATGGGTGTATTTAACAAAGAAAGCCCGTGAAGGTGAAAATGTCACGCGCTATGCAGAAAAAAGTTTGCAAGAAGATATCGTTAAACAACTCATAGGGTGTCAAAATTATCCTCAAAAAATTGAAGAATGGATAAAGACTCATTTAGCCCCCGAATTAGTGATTAAAATGGATCAAGCCATTCGTGCCAGAAGAAAGCGTTTCTTCAACGGCGAAAAACAATCTACAAAGAAAAAATCTATTGATTTGGAATATGCGGTTTGGCTTCGTTTATCAAAATATTCCCGCAAAATGAAAATGACGCTCTCGGAAACTATCATGTATATGATTGATGAACGAGAGAAAAAAGCATTATATGAAAATCAAATGTCGGCAATGAAAGCCGGATTAAAAGATTTACTCAAATAAAAAGACAAGTCCAATTGGGCTTGTCTTTATTTCAATGATTAAATAAGGAAACTTTGATTATTCTACTACCGGAATAATTTTTGTTGCGTGAGAACCTTTGTCTCCGTGAATCACTTCAAACTGAACTTTTTGTCCCGCTTTTAATGAGCGATATCCATCCATTTCGATCACAGAATAATGTGCAAAAATATCGGTATCACTGCCTTCTGCAGAAATAAAGCCAAATCCCTTTGCATTATTAAACCATTTAACAACACCAACTTCCATAATTTAAACCTCTTATGGTTTTCGTCCTTTTAGAACTACGTTTACTTCAATAAGACAATTGCCCTATCACCTTGATATTTATATTTAAATAAAATTCCCTATCACGCAATAAGAAAAGTTGTAAAATCAAACCGAGATCACAAAAAATAACAAAATTAATCGGCAAAATCCCTTCAGCTTTTTATAATGCCTCGCTTTATTCGTTCTTATTTTGTTTTTGTGTTTTTTGTTCCCGTAATTGTTTTGCCACTAAGGCAATAGCTTCACCACTTCCCATGCCTTGCGACATTAATTCTTGAATTTTTTCAACGGCAAGTTGTTGCTGTTCGTGCGTTAAATTAAGTAAATCATTATCTAACATTTTCTTTCCTTTATGATTTGCATAAAAAGTGCGGTCATTTTTTTATGTATTTTTACCATTGAAAGATCTGCATTACATTTTTCCATTGCTCATCTAACCCCGCCTGAAGCGTAATTGATTGTTGCGTTAATGGATGAACAAAGGTTAATTTTTCCGCGTGTAACATTAAACGAGAGCAGCCAGTGTGTGCGGTCAAAGCACGATTTTGGTGTAAATCACCGTACTGCGTATCACCTAAAATAGGATGAAAAATATGTTTCATATGACGACGAAGCTGATGTTTACGCCCGGTTTCCGGTATTAAACGAACTAATGAATAGCGAGAAGTGGCATAGCGCCCTACGCCATAAGGCATTTCAACGGTTTTCAATCCATTGTAAAACGTCACCGCACTTTGAGGTTCTTTATCCTGCTGAGCAAATTTATCGGCAATTTTATCCAATTGGACTTTCAACGGATAATCAATTTCCCCCTGCCCTGTCACATAGCCACGAACCACCGCCAAATATTCTTTTTCCATTTGTTTTTGCTCAAATTGATGACATAACAAATTTGCCATTTCACTGTTTAACGCAAATAACAGCACACCGGATGTTGGTCTATCTAAGCGATGTATGGGATAAACCAATTGCCCAATTTGATCACGTAATGTTTGCATCACAAATTGGGTTTCATGACGATCCAACCAGCTACGATGCACTAGCATGCCCGCCGGTTTATTCACCGCCACCACATACTCATCTTGATATAAAATCTCTAACGTCATTGTTGTTGCAGCAATTCTTCGATTTTAATGATCGGACGTAGTAATTCTGCCAAATACGCCTCTTCTTTTAGCGCTTCTTCCAAATAAGGACTGATCGCGATTCGGCTTGGCAATGGTGCCTGAGCTTCCAAAAGAGCGTACATACGCGGAATAAAAATCCATTGGAGCCATTCTGTTGGGCTCATGGTATCTAACGCAAAAGGCTGATCGCTCAAAAAAGCCTCTTCTTGTGGCGGCAGTGTTTGCCACAACGCTAAACGTTCCATGATTTGCTGTAAATTTTGTAAATGTAATCGGGTTCGTTGATACATAAAAAGACCTCGTAAAAAACGGCTCATTGTAGAAGATTTCGCGTTTTTGCGCCAGCCATGGCAAATTTAGTGTAGAATTCGCCCTTTCAACTTTAACATTATCTCCTATGTATTTAATTGAAGCCTTTTTCTCTCTACAAACCGATCAATTTCCCTTGGAAAAACAAAGCCATTGCGTTAATCAAATAATTGAACAATGGCGCTACAATGGGCAAATCATCGGACGTGAAATTCCACAGTTTGTTGCCGAACAGGAAAATCAGACAGGGTTAGCGGTACGTGTTACCTGCCCGGAGCAAACCTCTCTTTTAGCGGAGTTCAATAATTCCTTGGTTGATGATGCCATTCAGGCAGCAGAAAAGTGCGGTGTATTTTTTGAGAGTTTTCAGATTGTGGCAGAAGATCTCAATTCAGAAATCACGGCTACGGCACCACCTTCTTGGCAACTGCTCTACACCACCTATTTGCAATCATGCACTCCACTACAAAGCGGTGATACTTTGCAGCCAATTCCGTTGTATAAACAATTGAAAAACATACCGCACTTAACAATGGATTTGATCAAATGGCAGGAAAATTGGCAGGCGTGCGATCAGCTACAAATGAATGGTTCCGTGTTAGAGGAATCCGCCTTGGCACAAATGACCGATACGCAAAGCACGCTGTTTAAACATGGCTATCATTTAGCACAAGAAATTGAGCGTCACAGCAGCATTCCGACTTACTATTATTTGTATCGCCTCGGGGGCGAAAACCGCGAGGCAGAATTGCAATCCTGCTGCCCGCTGTGTAAACGAAACTGGACATTAAGCCAACCGCTTTTTGACTTCCTCTATTTTAAATGTGATCATTGCCGCCTCGTTTCAAATCTCTCATGGCATTGGCAATAAGGAAAACTATGCATTATCAAGATCCCAGCCTGAACGCCTTAAAACTCGGTCAGCAAACTCAATATGCGGAAAAATATGACCGCACTTTATTACAACCGGTCCCTCGCCATCTCAATCGCGACACGTTGGGCATTACACAAACGCAGCCCTTTTCCATCGGTGCCGATATTTGGACTGCGTATGAAATTTCATGGCTCAACCTCAAAGGCGTGCCCCAAGTGGCGATTGCCGATGTAAAAATTGATTTTTGTAGTGAGAATTTAATCGAATCGAAAAGTTTTAAACTCTATTTAAACAGTTTTAACCAAACAAAATTTGCTGACGCCGCTGAAGTGCAACACATCCTGCAACAGGATTTACAGGATTGCGCCAACGGCGAAGTTAAGGTGCAATTAAATTCGCTGGCAGACTATACGGCACAGCCTATTGTTGCCCTATCAGGCGAATGTATTGATGAGTTAGATATTGAAATTCAGGATTATGCGTTTAACGCTGAATTACTGAACAATTGTACTGGGGATAATATGGTCGAAGAAACGTTGGTGAGTCATTTGCTCAAATCCAACTGCCTTATCACCCAACAGCCGGACTGGGGGAGCTTGCAGATTCATTATGTGGGTAAACAAATTAATCGTGAGCAGTTATTGCGCTACATTATTTCTTTCCGTCAACATAACGAATTCCACGAGCAATGCGTTGAGCGTATTTTCTGTGACCTCATGCAATATGCAAAACCGGAAAAGCTGACGGTATATGCACGCTACACTCGTCGAGGTGGATTAGATATCAATCCATATCGCTCAAACTTTGAAGCCTTACCACAAAACCTGCGATTAGCACGACAATAAACATAAAGTGCGGTCACAAAATTCATTGGATTTTATGACCGCACTTTTACGTTCTAAACTAAATTCTTGTCACATCAAACTTCGTTAGATCAATACCATCTTCCATGCCGTAAAACTTAACTAACGCTTGTCGCAAAGTTTCAGCCCGTTTTGGTAAACCTTTTTCCGCATAGGCCTTCACTTGTTCATACACCGCCTGTTTGAATGGTTGAGTATCGCCAGGTTGCCCATTGAGATTATCAGTGCTGGCAAAATAACGAAAACCGGCAGCAGTTGCTAAAATCCATTCTAATGCTTGTGGTTTGACTTCCACTTTTTCAAATAAACGTTGTTGCTCTTCGCTACGTCCATCAGGTTCATACCAATAGCCAAAATCTTCTAATTTACGGCGTTCTTTACCGGCGACCAACCAGTGGGCGATTTCATGTAATCCACTGCTGTAAAAACCTCGCGCAAAATAAATGGCATTGTAAGGGCAATCCTCATTTGCCGGAACATACAATGGCTCATCGCCCCCTTTGACTAATTTGGTATTGTATTCTTGTTCAAAACATTGATTAAAAATATGGATTAAATCTTCGATATGATGTTCCATTTTGGCTCCCAAAAATAAACCCGCTTAAAGAAGCGGGTTGCAATAATAAAGCCTTTGCGGCGAACCGGAAAGGCTTTTTTTGTTTAGTTATCAGAGGAGGCAGAATCGTCGTTTTTTTCTACCGCACTTTCAGCCTGTTGAGTCTCTGCTGCTTTAGGCTCTTCAGCTTTTGGCTGTTGAGGCTCAGCACTATTAGTGCCCTTCGGCTCTTCCCACCCTGCTGGTGGTGTAACCGGTTGACGATTCATCAACTGTTTAATTTGCTCCTCTTCAATGGTTTCATATTTTACTAATGCATCTTTCATGGCATGTAAAATATCCATATTGTCGATCAAAATTTGTCTTGCACGAGCATAATTACGTGTCACAATCGCACGGACTTCCTCATCGATCACATGCGCAGTTTCATCAGACATGTGTTTTGCTTTCGCCATGGAACGGCCCAAGAACACTTCCCCGTCATCCTCAGTATAAAGAATTGGGCCAAGTTTATCGGAGAAACCCCATTGAGTAACCATGTTACGAGCAATATTGGTGGCCACTTTAATATCGTTAGAAGCACCTGTCGAAATATTTTCTTCGCCGTAAATCAAGTCTTCTGCTAAACGTCCTGCATACAATGTAGAAAGTTTGCTTTCCAATTGTTTTTGACTGATACTGACTTGGTCGCCTTCCGGTAAGAAGAAGGTTACACCTAAAGCACGTCCTCGTGGAATGATTGTCACTTTATGCACAGGATCGTGTTCCGGCACCAAATAACCAACAATGGCATGACCGGCTTCATGATATGCGGTGGACTCTTTTTGCTTGTCAGTCATGATCATGGTGCGACGTTCAGGTCCCATGTTGATTTTGTCTTTGGCTTTTTCAAACTCAACCATTGTCACGGTACGTTTATTGGTGCGTGCAGCAAATAACGCCGCTTCATTCACCAAGTTTGCTAAATCCGCACCGGAATAACCTGGCGTACCGCGCGCAAGGGTCATTGCATCAACATCTGGCCCAACAGGTACTTTTCGCATATGAACTTTAAGAATTTGCTCACGACCTTTCACATCTGGCAATCCAACGACAACTTGACGATCGAAACGTCCCGGGCGGGTTAACGCAGGATCTAAAACATCCGGACGGTTAGTTGCAGCAATCACGATAACGCCTTCATTGCCTTCAAATCCATCCATTTCAACTAACATTTGATTTAAGGTTTGCTCACGTTCATCATGGCCACCGCCAAGCCCGGCACCACGTTGGCGACCAACGGCATCGATTTCGTCGATAAAAATCAAACAAGGTGCATTTTTCTTCGCTTGTTCAAACATATCGCGCACACGAGAAGCCCCGACCCCCACAAACATTTCAACGAAATCAGAGCCGGAAATCGTGAAGAAAGGGACTTTCGCTTCACCGGCAATTGCTTTTGCCAATAACGTTTTACCGGTACCCGGAGGACCAACCATTAAAATCCCTTTTGGAATTTTACCGCCTAAATTTTGGAATTTTTTCGGTTCACGTAAGAAGTCAACGATTTCAGCTACTTCTTCTTTTGCTTCATCACAACCTGCTACATCCGCAAAAGTGGTTTTAATTTGCTCTTGTGTCATCATTCGCGCCCGGCTTTTGCCAAAGCTCATGGCTTTACCGCCACCGCCTTGCATTTGACGCATGAAGAAAACCCAAACACCGATTAATAACAACATCGGGAACCAAGCAATCAAGATTTGAGATAATAATCCTCTTCTTTCCGGAGGTGTACCTTCTACTTTGACTTTTTTATTTAATAAATCATTCAGTAAGTTTTTATCTTCTAAAGGAATGACTGTTGTATATCTAGAACCGTCTGCTTTGGTAACTAAAATTTCATTGTCTTCAAACTTAGCCTGGCGCACCTGACCATTTTCAATATCAGTAATAAAAGTGGTATAGTCCGTTACATTGCCGTTAGAAGCCGAATTAAAACTTTGATATGCCGTCATCATTACGACAGCAACAACAACCCAAAGAATTAAATTTTTTACCATATCGTTCAAGGCATTACCCCATACTTATAAAGTTAATAAAATGTCGCAAGGTTACTATATTTATTTCGAAAGTGAAAGTTATCAAATTGATTGTCTTTCTTTGTGGCTTCACCATTAAAACTTATAGCCGCTTGCAACGATATAAACTTCTCGAGAGCGATCTCGAGAGGCTTCAGGTTTCCGAACTTTTACCACACTAAAGAGAGAACGAATCTCTTTTAAGTATTCATCAAAACCTTCACCCTGAAAAACTTTTACAACAAAACTGCCTTTGTTCGCCAACACCTGTTTGCACATATCCAATGCCAGCTCGACCAAATACATTGCGCGTGGAATATCCACTGACGGCATTCCACTGAAATTCGGTGCCATATCCGACATCACTACATCGACTTTTTCTTCACCGACGCGTTCTAGCAAAGTATTCAGTACATTTTCATCACGGAAATCCCCTTGTAGAAAATCAACCCCTACAATAGGATCCATCTCCAAAATATCGCATGCGATAACCCGCCCATTCCGACCTATTTGGCTGACGACATACTGCGACCAACCGCCCGGTGCGGCGCCAAGATCGACCACTGTCATACCCGGTTTAAATAAACGGTCTGTTTGTTGGATTTCATCAAGTTTGAAATATGCACGGGAACGCAGTTTTTGTTTATGCGCTTTTTTTACAAAAGGATCTTTAAAATGTTCGTTTAACCAGCGAGTAGAACTCGCCGAGCGTTTTTTCTTGCCCATAACTTGTCTTGTATTTTTTAATGTCTTTGTATATGAAGGCTTAAGCTTTACTTTTCAAGCCTTAAATCATCATTAATAAAAAATCCACCTTTCCTCGATTTTTGGCGGATAAGGTGGCTTAAATCAGAATGGTGCTTATTGTAGCAATTAAAGTGCGGTCTATAAAACGATCGTTTTATTTTTATAAACAAAAATACGATCGTGTAATGCCAAATCTAAAGCTCGACTCAATACTGTTTTTTCTACATCACGACCGGCTTTCATCATAGCTTCCGCGCTGTAAGTATGGTCAATATTGATCACATTCTGCATAATAATCGGTCCTTGATCCAATTCATTATTAATAAAATGTGCTGTTGCACCAATAATTTTCACGCCGCGTTCATAAGCTTGTTGATAAGGTTTCGCACCAATAAATGCCGGTAAGAATGAGTGGTGAATATTAATAACTCGATTAGGATAACGAGCCACAAATTTTGGATTTAGTACGCGCATATACTTCGCAAGCACAATGTAATCCGGTGAAAATTCGTCAATTTTTTCAGCGAGCAACTGATCGTGTTCTTCACGGCTTAAATCTTGATGACTAATGCAGAAAAACGGTACATCAAAACGTTCTGCCAACGTACGCAATGAATTATGATTTCCAATAACCGCAGTAATCTCCACATCAAGACCACCATAGTAATTTTTCATCAAAATATCGCCTAAACAATGCGCTTCTTTCGTGACTAAAATCACAATTCGTTTACGTTTTGTACTGATAAGACGGCAATTAGTCCCTTCCGGTAGGCTCATTGCCAAATCAGCCAACAAGGTTTCTTCATTAAAAATGCCTTGGAGTTCCGTACGCATGAAAAAATGCTTAGTTTCAAAATCAACAAATTCGTTATTATGCACAATATTTAATTGGTGCTTATAACAAATATTTGTGATCTTAGAAATAAGTCCTTTCGCATCAGGACAATCCGTCAATAATATTTTATTTTCAACCATACTATCCTCTTAATAAAAAAGAAACCCATAAAAATGGGTTTCTCACGATAATTAAAAATAATATTAAATTTTGAAATCGGATAAAGATTGACCTTTATCTAATTTTATTTGAATTGCTTTTGGTGTACGACCTTGACCCGTCCAAGTTTTTGTTATGCCATTTTCATCGACATACTGATATTTTGCCGGGCGCGCTTCTCGTTTTTTACGGGGAATTTCCGCACCTAAAATTTCAGCTAATTCATCAACTGTAATACCTTCTTTTTTCAATAAATCTTTATATTTAGCGATACGTTCTTGACGCGCTTCTTCCTCTTGTTGAATTTTCAAGAGTTCTTCTCTTTTTTCAGAAATAACCAGTTGTAACTTTTCTAAAATACTTTCTAATAATTCTAATGATTCATTCCGGGCAAGAACACGTAAACTACGAATATTTGTTAAAACTTTTAACACTTCAGCCATTAAATTTACCTCCGATATTCACTATTAATATAAAATCCTTAGCTATCATAAACAAATAAATATTCTAGGTAAACAGAATTCATCGAATTTATTTATGACGTAAAATTTCATTTTTCTTATTGGCATTCCTCTTTTTTTATTGTAGTCTTGTGGTGTCCTATACATACGTAGAGGTGCAAACGTTATAAGTATATTTTCAGAGTGGATAACGATGAAGGAAATGGAAAGGAACGTTTGCCGAAATCAGTTAAAAGTCGTTTTAACTGGTTGGTGGCGTCTTCGAAAGAACCGTCACTGTCATAGTCAATAACAACTATGGAGCGCTACTGGTTAGGTTAGGTCTTTATTTGCCTGCCTTTTTAAATCATTTCTGATTATTCTAAATATTTAAAGTCAGTGGTTCTCCCTTAATTTTAGGTAGAACAACATATGGAACTCATCGATTATTCATCGTCAATTTGGTCAATACTTCCTCCTTTACTTGCGTTACTATTAGCAATCGTTACGCGCAAAGTTATCCTTTCTTTAAGTGTCGGTATTTTGGTCGGCGCAGCTATGTTGGCGAACTTTGAACCTTTGAATACCTTAGAGTATTTAAAAAATAATGTCTCATCCCTCTTCATTAAAGAAGACAGTTTAAATAGCAACAATATTAACATTCTGCTTTTCTTATTATTGCTTGGCGTTTTGACCGCACTTTTAAGCATGTCCGGCAGTAACCGTGCTTTTGCCGAATGGGCGCAAAAGCACATCAAAGGTCGCCGTGGTGCTAAATTAGTGGCAGCCTCTTTAGTTTTTATCACCTTTATTGATGACTATTTCCACAGCTTAGCCGTTGGTGCAATTGCGCGTCCAATTACCGATAAATTCAACGTCTCTCGAGCTAAATTAGCTTATATTCTCGACTCCACTGCCGCGCCAATGTGTGTGCTTATGCCTGTGTCCAGCTGGGGAGCATATATTATTACGTTAATCGCAGGTTTATTTGCAACCTACTCACTCACCGGCTATACCCCAATCGGTGCCTTTATGGCGATGAGTGCCATGAACTTTTATGCTATTTTCTCCATTTTAATGGTGTTCTTTGTTGCCTATTTCTCTTTTGATATTGGTTCGATGGCACAACATGAAAAACTCGCTTTGGAAACTGAAAATACAGAAGAAGAGCAACTCTCTGATGTAAAAGGCCATGTACGTAATCTTGTATTACCGATTTTAACCTTAATTATCGTGACCGTTTCCGCCATGATGTATACCGGTAACGAAGCCTTAGCCGCCGATGGCAAACCTTTCTCTATCTTAGGTGCATTTGAAAATACCATCGTTGGCGTGTCATTAGTTACTGGGGGGGTAAGTGCTGTATTGGTAGCTTCACTTTGCATTTTTGCCGATCGTTTGGTTAATATCTCCAAATACATCAAAGCATGGGGCGTAGGGATTAAATCTATGTCTGGCGCGATTCTCATTTTATTCTTCGCATGGACAATTAATAATGTGGTAAGCGATGTGAAAACCGGTGCTTATTTAGCGTCTCTCGTTTCCGACACATTGCCATTGGCCTTATTGCCTGCGCTTTTATTTATTTTGGCATCGATCATGGCATTCTCCACAGGCACTAGCTGGGGAACATTCGGAATTATGTTGCCAATCGCTGCCGCCATTGCCTCTCACGCAATGCCGGGCTCTGTAGAATTTATGTTGCCTTGCTTATCCGCAGTTATGGCAGGCGCAGTTTGCGGCGATCACTGTTCACCGGTATCCGATACGACCATTTTGTCTTCCACTGGGGCAAAATGCGACCACATGGATCACGTTACCTCACAGTTGCCTTATGCCCTTACCGTGGCAACCGCAACTATTGCAGGCTATATCGTTGTCGGTTTCACCTACTCCGGCCTGCTTGGTTTTATAACCACAGGTGCTGTACTTGCCTTACTCGTGTTTATCTTTAAAAAACGCTAAATTGTGATCTAGCGCACAAAACCAAAATAAAAAATTTAATTTTGTTAAATTTATAAAATGCGGCATAAAGTCGCATTTTTTATACTTAAAATAAAAATAATTTTATAAAACACCAAAATTAAAATTTAAAAAGAGTTTTATGCTGACAAATCCAGAAAAATTTCATTTTCTAATCAAATTTTAAATAGACAACTCAGCTGCTTTCCATTACAAATAACTCCATCCCCTACAAAGTATCCACATTTACGTTGCCCATGTAAAAGTGCGGCCCAAAAAATCAGTATTTTTAAGACAACATATTAAGAGGTGAAAATGAAAAAATTATCGGGAGCAGAAATGGTCGTTCAATCCTTGCGTGATCAAGGTGTTGAATTTTTATTTGGTTATCCGGGTGGGGCCGTTTTAGATATTTACGATGCAATCCATACTTTAGGAGGCATCGAACACATTTTAGTACGCCACGAACAAGCGGCAGTACACATGGCTGACGGCTATGCACGAGCTACCGGCAAAGTGGGTTGTGTTTTAGTCACCTCCGGCCCGGGCGCCACCAATGCCATTACCGGTATTGCCACGGCGTATGCGGATTCCATTCCGTTAGTGGTACTTTCCGGACAAGTCCCATCGGGGTTAATTGGTAGCGATGCCTTCCAAGAATGTGACATGATAGGCATCTCCCGTCCGGTCGTGAAACACAGCTTTTTAGTTAAAAACTCGGAAGACATTCCGACCATCATTAAAAAAGCCTTTTATATTGCCTCTACCGGTCGTCCCGGTCCAGTCGTGATTGATTTGCCGAAAGACATACTCAATCCGTTGAACAAATTTGCCTACACTTATCCGGAAGAAGTCACTTTGCGTTCTTACAGCCCAACGGTGCAAGGTCACAAAGGGCAAATTAAAAAAGCCTTAAAAGCCTTATTGGTGGCCAAAAAACCGGTGCTTTTCGTGGGCGGTGGTGTGATTTCGGCCAACTGCCACGATGCCTTAACACGCTTTGCTAAACAGTTAAATTTGCCTGTCACCTCTTCTCTTATGGGGCTAGGCGCGTTCCCGGGTACGGATAGACAATTCCTCGGGATGCTTGGTATGCACGGCACTTATGAAGCCAATACGGCAATGCATAACAGCGACTTGATTTTAGGTATCGGCGTTCGCTTTGACGATCGTACCACCAATAATCTCGCAAAATATTGCCCACATGCCAAAGTGATTCATGTGGATGTGGATCCCACCTCCATTTCCAAAACCGTACCGGTCGCGATTCCGATTGTCGGCAGCGCAGAAAGCGTATTAGATGAATTTTTATCATTATTAGAAGATGAAAACCTTGCGAAGTCTCAATCGGATTTAACCGATTGGTGGAAACAAATCGAACAATGGAAAGCCGTGAAATGCTTAGATTTCGATCATCACAGCGGCGTAATCAAACCTCAGCAAGTGATTGAAACCATCTATCGTTTAACTCAAGGTAACGCTTATATGGCATCTGATGTAGGGCAACATCAAATGTTCGCCGCCTTACACTACCCGTTCGATCAACCACGTCGTTGGATCAACTCCGGTGGGCTTGGCACGATGGGCTTCGGTTTGCCTGCAGCGCTTGGTGTCAAACTGGCCGATCCAAAAGCAACGGTAGTTTGTATTACCGGTGATGGCAGTATTCAAATGAATATTCAAGAGCTTTCTACTGCGAAGCAATATGACATTCCTATCGTTATCATTTGTTTAAACAACCATTTCCTCGGCATGGTAAAACAATGGCAGGATTTGATTTATTCTGGTCGCCATTCGCAAACTTACATGAATTCATTACCGGATTTTGTGAAATTAGCAGAAGCCTACGATCATGTGGGAATTCAAATCGCCAAACCGGAAGAATTGGAAGAAAAGCTTAAACAAGCGTTCAGCATAAAGAATAAACTGGTCTTTGTTGATATTAATGTTGATGCAAACGAACACGTTTACCCAATGCAAGTACGTGGCGGCGCCATGAATGAAATGATTTTAACTAAACCGGAGAATGCATAATGCGTAGAATTTTATCCGTATTACTCGAAAATGAATCAGGCGCGTTATCCCGCGTCGTCGCCTTATTCTCACAACGCGCTTTCAACATCGAAAGCCTGACTGTGGCCCCCACAGATGATCCAACGTTATCCCGCATGACTATCGAAACCTACGGCGATGAACAAGTGTTGGAACAAATTGAAAAGCAATTACACAAATTGGTGGATGTGTTCAAAGTGATTAATTTAAGCGACAGTGAACACGTTGAGCGTGAAGTGATGTTAATTAAAGTACGTGCGCAAGGCACAGCGCGGGAAGAACTGAAACGTTTGACGGATATTTTCCGTGCACAAATTGTGGACGTTACCACAAAGTCTTACATTATCCAACTCACCGGAACCAAAGACAAACTGGATGCCTTCGTGAGCACACTAAAAGAAGAAGCTGTTGTCATCGAAATCGTCCGCTCCGGTTTAGTGAGCTTACCACGTGGAGAAAAAGGCTATTTATAGCTGCTACATAAACATCAAGTGCGGTCAAAATTCGTTATAAATTTTGACCGCACTTTTTTAGTTAACTACACGCCGAAAAGCAGAGGCTATCTATTTTATTTTTTTAATTTGACATACATTTGCCCAGGGCTATTTTCTGAATCCTTTTTAAGCTGACATTCAAAAATATTGCTATACATTTTTACCAGATCACTTAGTTTTTTACATCCGTAGTTCCGCGGATCAAAATCAGTTTCCAATAACCCCCACTGTTGTCCCAACAAACCTAATTGTATCCAGTCAGGTTGTTGTTCAAAAATTTTATGTAACGTTTCTAAAGGAAGCCCTTTACCTTTTGTTATAGAAGTTTTAGCAGTCTTAGATATTTGAAGTTGGCTAGATTCTTTTTTACCAACGACATTTCCTATTTCTTCCGTCTCATCATGTAAATTTTCAACATAAATAAAACGACTACAGGCATTACGAAACGCGGCCGGAGTCTGTTTCTTACCAAATCCATAAACGGTAGCGCCTTGTTCCTTCAAGCGAATTGCTAATGCAGTAAAATCACTGTCACTGGAAACTAAACAAAAGCCATCAAAACGATTTGTATAAAGTAAATCCATGGCATCAATAATCATAAACCCATCAGTTGCATTTTTCCCGCTCGTAAAGGCAAATTGTTGCATGGGTTTAATTGCGTATTCATTAATAGCTTCTTTCCATTGCCCATTCGTAGAAACAAAATTGCCATAAATACGTTTAACTGTCGCCTCCCCATAATGTGTTGTTTCTTCCAAAATGGCTTTAATATCTTTAACAGAAGCGTTATCAGAATCAATTAATACCGCTAAACGTTTAGTACTTTCTTCCACTACGTTAAAACTTGTCTTAATTTTAGACATATTCTTATTCCTAAAAAATAAATGTGAAACAGTGTAAATTGCTCGTTAAAAATGCATTGAAAAACGCGAGTAAAAAAACGACCGTACTTTTATGCCATTTTTAAGCAGTGTTACTTACTATCTATTCACAAAATATATTACATAAACAAACACCGTATATAACCCTCCTGGAAAAAATAAGCAATTTTGTGATATGCGTACCATTTTTAATAAAACGAGGTGCTATAATTTATGTAGTTACATACAAAATTTGTGCAATTTAATCAATCTACGATCTATTTCTGACATTTATAAGGAGTTAATGTGAAATTAGATGAAATCGCCAAGTTGGCGGGCGTTTCTTGCACAACGGTAAGCTACGTTGTAAATGGAAAGGCGAAACAATATCGTGTAAGCGATAGCACGATAGCTAAAGTGCAGGCGCTGATTAAGCAATATGATTTTAAACCCAATGCCATGGCAGCAAGCTTGCGCGTGGGCAAAAGTAAAACTATTGGTTTGATTATTCCTGATTTTGAAAATATCAGCTATGCCAAAATCGCCAACAAGTTGGAAAATCGTTTACGAGAAAAAGGATATCAGCTACTCATTTCTTGCTCCAATGATCACATCGAAAATGAACAAGATTGCGTAAAACATTTATTACAACGTCAAGTTGATGCGTTGGTTGTCTCTTCTGCACTACCTTATGACACAGATTTTTACCAAAATGCCGATGTACCCGTTATTGGGTTTGATCGCCGTATTCAATCACCAAACGTCGTGAATGTCTTGACCGATGATGAAGGCGACGCATGCCGCTTAGCCAAGGAGTTTCTCAAACTGCCGAATCAACAGCACGTGTTATTCTTTGGCGCATTGCCCGAATTGCCCACTAGCAAGGAACGTGAGTTGGGTTTTCGCAAAGCACTGAAAGATAAAACGATAAAAGTTGATTATTTATATACGGATCAATTTCATAAAAACAATGCGGCAAACACATTTGCACAATGGTTATCAGAACAAGGGGATTTGCCAACCACCATTTTTACTACCTCATTTACGCTATTAGAAGGCGTAATGTTGGTATTATTGCAACGTTTGAGCCATGTGCCTCATCACTTAACGATTGCAACCTTTGGTCATTTTGAAATGTTGGAATTATTAGAAAATCCAGTGATTTGTAGCGTTCAAGATTACGATAAAGTATCGCAATCTCTATTAAATTTGGCATTTGATGCTATTTCGAAAAAACATAAAACGATAGTAAATAACACGCCTATCAGCCGTAAAGTGATTAAATACCACTGTTAGCATCCGTCACATCGGGAATCGTCACCGGTGGGGGCAAAGGTTCCGGTGCCCCTAAAAAGTGCGGTTCCCTTTCCATTAATAAATCCCATACAGCCTGCAAACGAGCAAAAAATTCTCGCACCCGCACTTTTGTATAGCCTTGCGGATAATCGGCAACAAAACAAATGGCATCAATGTTATGGAATTTTGCAATAAATAAAGCACGTTCACAGTGGAATTTTTGTGAAATGATCATCAGAGAATGAGCTTTAAACACTTGATCGGCACGAATCACTGAATCCAACGTGCGGAACCCGGCGAAATCCAAATAAATAAACTCTTGTGGCACGCCCATTTTTTTCAAATCTTTTAACATGGTACGCGGTTCATTGTATTGCAACGTACGGTTATCACCACTTAACAACAAATAATCCACTTTTCTTTTTTCAAACAGACGTTGTGCAGTCAATAAGCGATTGTAATAAAAGAGATTTAGAGTGTTATCCGAGAAATATTTTGATGTGCCAAGCACCAACCCATAAGGACGATTGGGTACTTTTTCGATGTCATAATAAATGTCATTACGTACATAGTATCCAATGGCCTGATCAACAATTACCAAAAAAATTGCAAAAAAAGCCACCAATAATGCCATGTAACGGGAAAAACGTTTCATATGCATTAACGTGAAATATGTTTTTAACTTTTCTTTTAAATTCAATTTCATTGGCTGTTTTATCAGAAAAAATTGCTATTCAACATAATGAAAAAGAACCTAGAATTCAAGTGTAATTTTGATATTTATAGCCTTAAAAACTTCCAGATGTTTAGACGTCTAAATTTTCTTGACAAGGGATAGCTACAGGATGTAACGTTACTCAACTTTACTGATAATAAAAGAAATTGCGCCGGATTTTGCAATGACAATAAAAAAGACCACCGTTTTTACCCATCAACCTTTACAGCTTACGTTAGGCGGTCAATTGGAACATATTGACGTCGCCTATCAGACTTATGGCGTATTGAATACAGATAAAAGCAATGCCGTGTTAATTTGCCATGCCCTTACCGGGGATGCCGAACCTTACTTTGAAGAGGAGACAAACCAACAAGGTTGGTGGCAAAATTTCATGGGCGAGGGGTTAGCATTAGATACTTCACGCTATTTCTTTATTTGTTCCAATGTGCTTGGTGGTTGCAGAGGCACAACCGGCCCATCTTCACTTAATCCCAAAACCGGTCGCCCGTACGGTAGCCAATTTCCTACCGTGGTAGTACAAGATATTGTAAAAGTGCAAAAAGCCTTATTAGACTCTCTGGCTATTCCACATTTGCACGCCATCATTGGCGGTTCTTTCGGGGGAATGCAAGCCAATCAATGGGCGATTGACTATCCTGATTTCGTTTCTAATGTAGTGAATTTATGCTCTTCTTTATCTTTCAGCGCAGAAGCCATCGGGTTTAATCACGTTATGCGTCAAGCGGTTATCAGCGATCCAAACTTTAATAACGGCGATTATTACGATGGAGCCAAACCGGATAAAGGATTAGCGTTAGCGCGCATGCTTGGCATGCTTACCTATCGTACAGATGTTCAGCTGACCAAAGCTTTCGGACGTGCGACCAAAGCAGAAGGCAATTTGCAAGGAGACTATTTCCAAGTGGAGTCTTATTTGAGCTACCAAGGACAGAAATTTCTTGCGCGCTTCGATGCCAATAGTTACCTGCATTTATTACGCGCATTAGATTTATACGATCCCAGCCTCGGTTATACCGACTTAAAAACCGCACTTTCTCGCATTCAAGCACGCTACACGTTAGTTTCAGTGGATAACGATCAACTGTTTAAATTACCGGAATTACGCAAAAGCAAACAGTTATTGGAAGAAAATGGCGTGAATTTAACTTATTATGAATTCAGCTCAGACTATGGCCATGATGCCTTTTTGGTGGACTACGCCTTTTTTGAACATAAAATTCGTGATGGATTGGCAGGAAAGACAGAAGAAAGGTTCTAAAAAGAAACCGCACTTAAAACTAAGTGCGGTTTCTTTTTGATGTGTTTTTCATTAGAAAATGGAAAACGCTAAAACAATAATCACGCTAAGAGAAAGCGCAACCGTCATCATTGCATAACCGAAAGTCCCCATGATTCACCTCTTTTTTAGTTGAAAGAGGCTGCATTTTAACAAGAAATTCACATAAAAAGCCAACCAAATATAAAAAAGCCGACAGATTGATAAAAATTCCATGTTATACCCTTAACCAAAAGTAATTACCTCTTTATAATAGCTAAAATTTTTTACGGAGAAAGTTATGGCTACCATCAAAGATGTTGCCAAAATGGCAGGCGTATCCACCACTACGGTGTCACACGTGATCAATAAAACCCGTTTTGTGGCACAAGAAACTGAAAGTCTGGTTTTACAAGCCATCAAAGATCTTAATTATTCCCCAAGTGCGGTGGCGCGTAGCCTTAAAGTGAATACCACCAAATCTATCGGCATGATCGTGACCACCAGTGAAGCGCCTTATTTTGCGGAAATCATTCATGCGGTGGAAGAACATTGCTATCGCCAAGGTTATTCATTGTTTCTGTGTAACACGCAAAATAATGCGGAAAAAATCAAAAACCATTTGGAAATGCTAGCGAAAAAACGTGTAGATGGCATTTTGGTTATGTGTTCCGAATATTTACCGGATTCGTTAAATCTACTTCATTCCTTTGAAAATATCCCGATGGTTGTGATGGATTGGGGCCCGAACGTGCACACAGACATCATCCAAGATAACAGCTTTGATGGCGGCTATTTAGCCACCAAACATCTTATTGAAAACGGACATAAACATATCGGTATTATCGCTGGTGAGCTTACTAAAATGACGGCTAAAACCCGTTACGATGGCTTTATTCATGCAATGAACGAAGCCGGTTTAACCGTTAATCCGAACTGGGTGATGGAAGGCTTTTTTGAACCGGAAGACGGCTATGAGTGCATGAATAAAATTTTGACTCAAAGCAATCTACCAACCGCCGTATTTTGTTGCAATGATGTCATGGCGTTGGGCGCAATTTCTGCAATTGGCGAAAAAGGCTTACGCGTACCGGAAGACATTTCCATTATCGGTTATGACAATATTCATGCCTCCCGTTTTTATTCACCGCCGCTGACAACCGTGCACCAATCTAAGTCTCGTTTAGGTGTGCAAGCCGTGAATTTATTATTTGAACGCATTAACCATAAATCCGATCAGAAAGAAAAAATTGAAATCCACCCTGAATTGGTGGTTCGCAAATCGGTGAAAAAGATGGCATAAACAAATAAAAAAGGGGCTTAAAAAAGCCCCTTTTCTTCACATTTTAAAACGCCACAAAAACCGACCGCACTTTCGCCGCAATTATGCTATGATGAGCCCCCAATTTACTTGCATGGAATACACAAATGAGCGAATTCAAAAAACTGGATCCCGATACGGCGATTGATATTGCCTATGATATTTTTCTTGAGATGGCACCGGAAAATCTCGATCCTGCCGATATTCTGTTATTTAATCTGCAATTTGAAGAACGTGGCGCTGTGGAGTTCGTCGAAACCGCTGATAACTGGGAAGAAGAAATTGGTGTGTTAATTGATTCGGAAGAATATGCCGAAGTCTGGATTGGACTGGTGAATGAACAAGACGAAATGGATGATATTTTTGCCAAGTTTTTAATTTCTCACCGAGAAGAAGATCGTCAATATCATATTATTTGGAAAGAATAACAGACATTTTCCGTTCATACTCTCTCGCCAGTTTCCTCGCCCTATTCGTCTAACACAGGGCGAAAAACACGGTAAAACCCACCGCACTTTCCGTCTTTTCTATTCCTCTACAGGCAGCACAAACCAACCAATCGGACGTAACTTAACAAAATACTCGGGCTGATTTGGTATGTAATCATTCGGATTTAAATGCACTAATAATGGCAAACCATGCCATTGCACCTGAATCTCCCAATAATTCCCCATAGAAATCGTCGATTGCACATCACAACGTTCCGCAGGTTCTCCTGTTAACTCTAATAACACGCCTTCCGGGCGAATACCGAGCAAATAATTTCCATCCTGTGGTAGCTCATTCGATTCAATCGATAAGGGATTTTCTGCCAGAATATAGTTTCCGTTTTTTACCGTCACAGGAAAGAAAGACACTTCCCCCATGAAGTTTGCCGTAAAACGAGAGGTTGGATGATGATAGAGCGTATTCGGCAAACCAATCTGTTCGACTTTTCCTTGGTTCATCACCACTACCGCATCAGAAATAGCAAAGGCTTCTGTTTGATCGTGGGTCACATAGAGCACGGTAATGCCCAATTTCTGTTGTAAATGACGAATCATCTCACGCATGGTGCGGCGCAAGTTGGTATCCAAATTACTTAACGGCTCATCAAATAATAAAATTTGTGGCGCAATTACCAACGCCCGCGCCAAGGCAACACGTTGTTGTTGTCCACCGGAAAGTTGTTCGATACGGCGATGTTCAAATCCCTCGAGCTCCACCATTTTTAATGCTTGACTGACTTTTTCAGCGATATCGGAGGAATGGTTTTCCTTTATTTTCAAACCAAACGCCACATTTTCCCCGACCGTTAAATGCGGGAAAAGTGCGTAGGATTGAAAAACAATCCCCACGCCTCGCTGTTGTGGCGGTAACCGACTGATGTCTTTTCCGTCACATAAAATTTGCCCTTGATCGAGATCTTCTAATCCGGCAATAAGGCGCAGAATGGTGGTTTTGCCACAGCCTGATGCGCCCAATAAGGTCGTAAATTTGCCTTTTTCAAAAGAAAGATTGAAATCTTGCAATACCTTGGTTGAACCAAAAGCTTTATAAACCTTTTTTAATTCAATATGTTGTGTCATGTTATCGTCCTAACTTTGTCTCACCAACCCATCGACCAAATAAGCCGATAACCAGCATCATAATCACAATTAAACTAGCGCCATAGGCCACGGCTAAACCGTAATCGCCATCTTCTACCCGATTTAAAATAAACGACGTTGCCACGCGGGTGCTCGGCGTAACTAAGAAAATAATCGCACTAATGGTCGTCATGGCACGCACAAAACTGGTTACCAAAGCAGACAATAAAGCGGGCTTCAATAAAGGCAAAGTGATAAAACGTAACGTCTGAAACGCACTAGCTTTTAAAGAATAGGCGGCTTCATCCAATGCCGGATCTAATTGTTTAAAATTCACTAACGCGGCACGTAAACCAATAGGCATATTGCGAGTCACCATCGAAAGCACAATGATCGCCCCTGTGCCGGTTAAATAAAGTGGGACATTATTGAACGCAAGAATGTAAGACACCCCGGCAACCGTTCCCGGCACCGCAAAACTGAGCAACGTGAGAAATTCAATGTGCTTTTGTCCGAAGAAGCGATGACGAGAAAAGAAATAAGCCAACAAAAAACCACTCACTGCCGTAAAAGGGGCGGCGATCACGGCGAACAAGACGGTTTGCACTAAAGACGGAATCGCACCGTTCTTCCAGCCTTGTCCGAATAGCGTGATGTAGTGTTGTAAAGTAAAGGTGTGATTAACACCCCAGTTCTGCATCACGCTGCCGTAAAAAATACTGCCATACAATAAAGCATTGAAACCAACCCAGGCAGCAAAAATACTTACAACGGTAATCTTTAAACCGAAAGATAACGGCGAGCTTCGACCTTCAAACCCTTTGCCCGAGAGCGTAACGTAATTTTTACGCCCGATAAAATGATATTGCAGCCAGAAAATCCCGAGGGAAATGCTTAACAAAATAATCCCCAAGGCACTTGCAGAGACATAGTCGTTTTGTGCCCCCATAATGTAAAAATAAATTTGCGTTGCCAACACGTCAAAATTGCCGCCTAACACAAAAGGCGAGCTGAAATCCGCCAAAGATTGCACCATCACGATTAAAAAGGCATTGGCTAATGCCGGTTTCAATAACGGCAACACGATAAAACGAAAACTCTGCCAACGATTTGCACCGAGCATGACGGCGGCCTCTTCCAATTTCGGTGAAAGATTTTTTAATGCCCCTTCCAACAACATAAATGCCATGGGCGTGAGTGCCAACGTGTGAGAAATAAGAATGCCGTTAAAGCCATAAAGCCAATTTGGGTTCACGCCGAAATGTTGCGCGAGAAATTGTGTCACATAGCCTGAGCGCCCAAACATCAACATCACGCCTAGGCTCACGACAAAAGGCGGCGTTACCATCGGCAATAAGGAGAAGATCTTGCTGATAAACAAACTGCGTTTGGCAATTCTTGTGGTGTACAACGCCAAAACAAGCGCAAAGGCAACAGAACATACGCCGACCGCAGACGATACCGCCAAAGAATTGCCAATGACTTTCCACAAGCCGAGGTGATTTAATAACGTAACAACACTGCCAAACTCACCGGATTCGCCGGTAAAAAAGATCGTAAATAATGCGGTGATAGGATAAAAAATAAAGCCGATCACCAACACGGCAAGCCCTGTGGCGACCGCCAATAAAAAACGATCTCCCCGTAAAAAACCTAAACGAGCTAAGGCATCCACGAATATGGCGCCGATGGCAATAAACAGGAAAATCACCGCATAGCCGAAGCGAAAAGCATAAGCTTCCGCGGAGAACCAAATGAAGAAGCTCAAAAGTGCGGTCAAAATAACGGTTATTTTTGCCGAGTGGCGAGAAGCAGAGAATCGCTGAAACAAGGGGAAAATCCATAATGCACCAAACCACAGCCAACTGATATTGACCTTAGCCCATCCCATCGCGGCGAAATATTCTTTCGCAGTCGCCCCGGAAATTCCATAATCCAAGGCACGCACCGGCAAACAGGCAAATGCCAGAAAAGCGAGCAAAATCCAAGTGATAGGTTGATGAAATAGGTGTTTTAGCATGGATACGTCAGCATAAGATCTTGCTCGGCACGGTATTTATGCCGAGCATAGGAAGGGTTATTTCGATAATTTGATGTCAGCCAGCCACTTATTAATTAATCGCTTGCCTTCATCTTTAGAACCAAATTTCACAAAATCAAATTCAACAAAATCTAATTTTTTCGGATCAACGGATTTTGGTGAAGATTCCGCATTGGCATTCGTTGGGATTTGATATAAACCGAAATCACGCCATGGCATTTCCTGCACCTCTTTCGACAACACAAAATCCATAAACAGTTTGGCATTATCGAGGTTGCGTGCGCCTTTAATAATACTTGCACCACCCAACGCATAACCGGTTTTGCCTTGTGGAATCACCGTTTCCACCGGCGCGCCTTTTTCCTTTTCGGTGGCATAGGCATGCACAAAACCGACACTCACCGCACTTTCACCACGGGATAAATTCGCCGTCACTAAATTACTTTTCACATATTGCGACACGTTTTCATTAAGCTTTTTCAAATAATCAAAGGCCTTCTCTTCGCCCCAAAGTTGAATCAAGGTTGCCATGATGGTATAGGTCGTGCCGGAAGCACGCGGATCCGGCAGTTGAATTTCACCTTTATATTCCGGTTTGAGCAAATCTTCCCAGCTTTGTGGCGCGGGCAAACCCAGTTGTGCCAATTTTTGTGTATTCACACCAAAGCCCAACACCAACATGTATGCCACGGAAGTAAAATCACCTTTTTGCATCATAAGCGATTTAAACTGCGGTAAGATTTCCGCTTGTTTTGGCGAACGGTAGGCTTCTAACAAACCCAACTCGCCCGCTTGGAAATGCGGCTCAATGGTGCCGCCATACCAAAAATCTGCCTGCGGATTGTCTTTCTCCGCTTTGATCTTGCCAAAAATGGTTTCCGTGCCCCCGTGTACGAATTCCGTTTTCACATCATATTTTTCCCCGAACTGCGTCGTCACTTTTTCACACAAGGCATTTTGCACCGTGCAATACACGGTCAAACGTCCTTCTGCCGCCACCTGTTGGCTAAAAAATAAAGACGAAAGACACACCAAACCTAAACTGTGTTTAAACCATTTTTGCATTTGAACGCTCTCTTAAACTGAAATAATGAAAGGCTGAGATTATATGCCATTACATGAAAAATCGAAATCGATTGCGTTTAATTTTTACGCCAATGAAAGCCTTGTAAATACAGGTACAACCAATAATCTATAAAAAGTGAAAAATAGCACGATGAAAACTTTTATATCCTATTCAAACTCATCAATAAAATAATCTATAAGGTGCTTAGTCACTTGATTTTTCCTTTAACATTAAAAGTTAAACCAATATTTCTAAAAACACGATGTTTTTCGACCGCATTTTACCTAATTTGCATTTGACTTTTGATTTTCTTTATAATCTATCGCTCAAAATAAACCATAAACATTCAAAAAGGCCCTATATTAGTGAAATATTCATTATTTACACCAGAAACCTTAAATGCATTCTTACAACAACACACTATGGGAAATAATACCTTCGAGCTGTTAGAAGGTCTTTGTTATTGGCTACGTCAATGTGAACCGCAACAAGTGTTACCCGCCTTACGTCTTCTTAAGAACAACCTAAAACAAAATAAAAAGTTAACTCGAGAGCTGAGCGCAATGCTCTGTAGCTGGCTCTGCAGTATGCGTTTATATCCCTTATTTATTAGCAGCGGTATTCTGCCACGAGAAGGTTTTGGACGTGAAATGAAGAATCGTTTATACGAACGGATTAACCCTTCTTTTAAAGACGTTAACGATCTGCGTGATGTGTTTTATTTGTTATTTAGTGATAAAAACGACGCCCGTTGGATTAATGCTGTCCCATTGAAAGAATGGTGTGGTTTGATCCGTTTATTACGTCGTCATGCCACTGACAGCGATAAACAGCGGGTACATCAACACTTTCAAGCAGAAGGTCTGTTCGCTATTGAAATGCTTTCAATTTGGATCGCTGCTGAAGACATGGAACCTGAGCTCATGCGAATGGAACCCACATTACTCAATGCCGACTCTCCTTTTGTTGCGCTACACCGTGAAGTAGTGGATTGGTTGCATGCCCTCCGTACTCAACAATCTTTTGATGACGGTCATTTACAAGTCATGATTGAACAATGTTGGGAATTAATTGAGCGCCTGAAAAAACGCGGTACGACTGTTGGTACATCACTCAATGCCACTTTTTTATTGGAACGTCTCGAACAAACTTTAGAACGTTTGGAAAAACTCATGGCAATTTTTGCTTCTAATCGTTATTTGCCACGTCGCATTATCTTATTGACCGGTACCATTGCTGCTGCTTCGGCCGAGCAGCACAGCATTTCTAGGTTATGGAAACAAAGCAACAAACTCGTAGCCCGAAGCATTACGCAAAATGCAAGTGATCACGGTGAACATTACATCACACGTAATCGAAAAGAATATTTTGCTATGTTTTATTCCGCAGCCGGCGGTGGAGTTTTGATCGCCTTAATGGCCTTATTTAAAATTTATTTAGGCTCAGTTATTGACGACAAAGTTTGGAAAGGGATTGTAGAGGGACTAAATTATGGCGTTGGCTTTACCTTGATTTTTATGTTGCACTTCACTGTTGCTACTAAGCAACCCGCTATGACAGCAGCCCGCTTTGCCGAAGCAGTAGAACGCAATCAGCAAGACCACAACTTAAACATGAAATTGGCACAATTATTGGTGGACGTATTTCGTTCACAAAACATTGCCGTATTAGGTAACGTGATAGTCGCCATCAGCCTAGCCGCACTCATTGCTTTTGTTGTGGAACACCAAACAGGAACGCCATTATTAAACAAAGCGATGATCGAGTATCAATTACACAGCATTGATCCGTTGGCAGGCAGTTTATGGTTTGCCGCCATTGCCGGAGTATGGTTATTCTGTTCCGGAATTATTTCGGGTTTCTTCGATAACCGCAGTAATTATCTGAACCTCAAAATGCGCTTACGACAACACCCTCTACTCAAACTCATATTAAGTAGTAGATGTCGTGCCAAATTTGCTGATTATATGCACGATAACTATGGCTCCATCATGGGAAATTTGTGCTTCGGTATGTTGCTCGGCTTAACCGGTGTCATTGGCTATTTAACCGGTCTTCCACTGGATATTCGCCATGTAGCCTTCTCCTCCGCCAACGTAGGCTACATCGCTGTCAGCGGAGATTTCGGTTGGGCATTATTAACGCAAAGCATTATCTTCGTTTTGCTGATTGGTTTAGTCAATCTCATCGTTAGTTTCTCACTCGCCTTATGGCTCGCCCTCCGCTCCCTCAAAACGGAAGTGGATAATTGGTGTGATATTTTGAGCTGTGTCTGTCAAATTCTCAAGAAACGTCCACTGAGCTTATTCCTACCTGTACAGTTGGAAAGGTAAATAGGAGATAAAAGTGCGGTTGAAATTCAATCTATTTTTTCACCGCACTTTTGATCCCCCAAAAACATCCTCGGATCCATTTTTAATTCAAAATTTGATCTCGCGCACAAATTTTAATAAATGCCTATTTCCGTCCATAGAAAAATTTTCTTTATTTATAACCAGTTATTTAATGTCAACTAAGCAATAAAAAAATATATCGCTTGAATTCTTTATCTCAACACATTATCTTGTGCCAAATTTTTTGACTTATAACTATATATTGTGTTTTGAGTCTATATCTAAGGAGTAGCGTCTTTCATGAATAAAGCATTAATGGTCACCAAACGTGACGGCACACTGGAGCCGATTAACCTCGATAAAATCCACCGCGTAATTACATGGGCGGCAGAAGGACTGGACAATGTGTCCGTGTCGCAAGTGGAATTGCGTTCTCACATTCAGTTTTATGAAGGTATTCGTACTTCCGATATTCATGAAACCATTATCAAAGCGGCAGCAGACTTAATCAGCAAAGATTCACCGGATTATCAATATCTTGCTGCGCGCCTTGCAGTGTTTCATTTGCGTAAAAAGGCTTACGGCCATTTCGATCCACCGCGTTTATACGATCATGTGAAAAAATTGGTGCGCATGGGCAAATACGATCATGCCTTATTGGATGATTACACCCGTGAAGAATGGGACGAAATGGACGGTTTTATCGACCATTGGCGCGACATGACCTTCTCTTATGCGGCAGTAAAACAATTAGAAGGCAAATATCTCGTTCAAAATCGCGTAACCGGCGAGATCTACGAATCTGCTCAATTCCTCTATTTATTAGTGGCGGCAAGCCTGTTCTCCAAATACCCGCAAGAAACCCGTTTGGATTATATCCGTCGCTTCTACGATGCGACCTCCACTTTCAAAATTTCCTTGCCAACCCCAATCATGGCTGGCGTACGTACGCCAACCCGTCAATTCAGCTCTTGTGTGTTGATCGAGTGTGGCGATAGCTTGGATTCCATTAACGCCACCGCCTCTGCTATCGTGAAATACGTTTCTCAACGTGCCGGTATCGGTGTAAATGCCGGTGCAATTCGTGCGCTAGGTAGCCCAATTCGTGGCGGCGAAGCGTTCCATACCGGTTGTATTCCGTTCTATAAATATTTCCAAACTGCCGTGAAATCTTGTTCTCAAGGCGGCGTGCGTGGCGGTGCGGCAACCGTGTATTACCCGATTTGGCACTTAGAAGTCGAAAGCCTGTTGGTGTTGAAAAACAACCGTGGTGTGGAAGACAACCGCGTACGTCACATGGACTACGGCGTACAGCTCAATAAATTAATGTACCAACGCTTAATCAAAGGCGGCGACATTACCCTATTCAGCCCGTCCGACGTGCCGGGACTTTACGAAGCGTTCTTTGCGGATCAAGACAAGTTTGAAGAACTTTACGTACAATATGAACAGGATCCGTCCATTCGTAAACGTACCGTAAAAGCCGTGGAATTGTTCTCTTTATTAATGCAAGAACGTGCGTCCACCGGTCGTATTTACATTCACAACGTGGATCACTGCAACACCCACTCGCCATTCGATCCGAAAGTGGCACCGGTGCGTCAATCCAACCTGTGCTTGGAAATCGCCTTACCAACCAAACCGTTAAGCCACATTAATGATGAACAAGGCGAAATCGCCCTTTGTACCCTCTCCGCCTTCAACTTAGGCAAATTGGACAACTTAGACGAGCTCGACAATTTGGCGGATCTTGCCGTTCGTGCATTAGATGCCTTATTGGATTACCAAGATTATCCGGTAATTGCGGCAAAACGCAGTTCCCTAGCCCGTCGTTCTTTAGGTATCGGCGTCATCAACTATGCGTACTACTTGGCGAAACACGGCGTGCGTTATTCTGACGGCAGCGCCAACGATTTAACTCACCGCACTTTTGAAGCCATTCAATATTACTTATTGAAAGCCTCCATGAACTTGGCGAAAGAACAAGGCGCGTGTGAATACTTCCACGAAACGACTTATGCACAAGGCATTTTACCAATCGATACATACAAAAAAGACATCGACAGCTTAACCTCAGAGCCGTTGCATTACGACTGGGAAAGCCTACGCCGTGACATTAAAGAATTCGGCTTGCGCAACTCAACCCTCACTGCCTTAATGCCGTCGGAAACCTCTTCTCAGATTTCCAACGCCACCAACGGTATCGAACCGCCACGCGGCCATGTGAGCGTCAAAGCATCGAAAGACGGTATTTTGAAACAAGTGGTGCCGGATTATGAAAACCTCGGTGAAAACTACGAATTGCTTTGGGACATTCCGGGCAACGACGGCTACTTGCACTTGGTCGGCATCATGCAAAAATTCGTGGACCAAGCCATCTCCGCCAACACCAACTACGATCCGAAACGTTTTGAAGACGGCAAAGTACCGATGAAAGTGTTGTTAAAAGATCTCTTAACCGCTTACAAATACGGCTTAAAAACCCTCTACTATCAAAACACCCGTGACGGTGCCGAAGACAGCCAAGAAGATTTAGATGACGGCTGTGCTGGTGGGGCTTGTAAGATTTAATTAGTTTTGAGGATTCTCAACTGTGAATATAAAAAATTATCTAGAAAATGCTCTTTTCCAATATCAAAACAAAGAAAATATTCGATGGGATAATGTGATCCTTGATATATATAAACAATTAGTTAATAAGGAATATCCTAATCACTCTAGAAGATGGCCTATAATAAACGGTATCAGTAAGTTAAGTACATTTGATTTAGGTAATAACTACATCATTTTTCTCTATAAGAACTCTCCATTCTCACCAGTAATAACATCAAGTGGAAGTTCTTTAATACCTAGCGATATTGGATTTGATGAAGTAACACCAAACAATATCAATATGATAAGAGAATACTTTCGTAAAACTTATCATGTAAACTATGATGATGGATTATTTATCTTACATAGAGATTTAAGTAATTTATCTAGTGAGATAGAAGAAAATCTTATAAGTCATAAAAACTACTTAGGATTACTGCCAATGAAGATATTCCTTAGCCATAAAAGTAAAGATAAATCTAAAGTTAGAGAGTTTAAAAATATTCTTCAAAAACTAGGTTTCTCTCCATGGTTAGATGAAGAAGAACTTAAAGCTGGAGATAAATTAAACAGATCTCTATTAAAAGGTATGCAAGAATCTTGCGCTGCAATATTTTTTATTACTGATAATTATGAAGATACCCAGTATCTATCAGATGAGGTTGATTATGCTAAAAATAGGGCTATGGAAGATCCTAACTTTAAGATAATTACTCTAGTTTTTAATGAAGCTAATCACAATGTTCCACAGCTTTTAAAACATTATGTTTGGAAAAATGTTGATAGTGATTTATCTGCTCTAGGATGCATAATTGATGCTGTACCTCTTCAAATTGGCGAAATAAGATACAAATAAGTCGGAGTATAAAATGGCATATACCACTTTCTCACAAAACAAAAATGACCAGTTAAAAGAACCAATGTTCTTTGGTCAAAACGTTAACGTTGCACGTTATGATCAACAAAAATATGAGACTTTTGAAAAGCTCATTGAAAAACAACTTTCCTTCTTCTGGCGTCCGGAAGAAGTAGATGTGTCGCAAGACCGTATCGACTACGCGGCGTTGCCTGAACATGAAAAACACATTTTCATTAGCAATTTAAAATATCAAACCTTGTTGGATTCCATTCAAGGTCGTAGCCCGAACGTGGCGTTGTTGCCGTTGGTGTCGATTCCGGAATTAGAAACCTGGATCGAAACCTGGACGTTCTCTGAAACCATCCACTCCCGTTCTTACACGCACATTATCCGTAACATTGTGAACGATCCATCTATCGTGTTTGACGACATCGTGACCAACGAAGAAATCATCAAACGCGCGCGCGATATTTCTTCTTACTACGACGATTTAATCCGCGACAGCCAACTTTACAGCCTGTACGGTGAAGGCACTTACACGGTGGATGGCAAAGAATGTGTCGTCACCTTGCGTAATTTGAAAAAACAACTTTATCTTTGCTTGATGAGCGTAAACGCTTTAGAGGCTATTCGTTTCTATGTGTCTTTCGCGTGCTCTTTTGCCTTTGCTGAACGTCAATTAATGGAAGGTAATGCGAAAATCATTAAATTCATCGCCCGTGATGAAGCGTTGCACTTAACCGGTACGCAGCACATTTTAAACATCATGGCAGCGGGTCAAGACGATCCGGAAATGGCTGAAATTGCGGAAGAATGTAAGCAAGAAGCCTACGATTTATTCTTAGCGGCAGCAGAACAAGAAAAAGACTGGGCAGATTATTTGTTCAAAGACGGTTCCATGATCGGTTTGAACCGAGACATTTTGGTGCAATACGTGGAATACATCACCAATATCCGTATGCAGGCGGTAGGCTTGCCATTGCCGTTCCAAGCGCGCTCCAACCCGATTCCGTGGATCAACGCGTGGTTGGTTTCCGACAACGTACAAGTGGCCCCGCAAGAAGTGGAAGTGAGTTCTTATCTTGTGGGTCAAATTGACTCCAAAGTGGACACCAAAGATTTCGACGATTTCGATCTGTAATCTTTGATGTCGCTAAAAGTGCGGTGGATTTTTCAGATGTTTTTAAATTCTGATAAAATCTACCGCACTTTTTTATTTCTCAAGGATTGTCTCCTCTACTCACTAAAACAAGCATGTAATCCTTTCATAAAAATCACCGCACTTTTATCTCTTTCTTCTTCACAAAATATATTTGATAGCCGTCACAATTTTGTTAAAAAAATGTTTCTAGTTTATTAAAACAATGCTAATAAATAGCAGCTATGGAGGACATTTATTATGCAAACACAAATCCCTTTCTTCGCTAAATATAAAAGCCTGATTATTCTTGTTTTGGATTTTATCTTGATGTTGGTGCTAATCAACACATTGCCCTTCTCACCAAAGGAAAACCGTGGCTTGGCATTGCTGACGTTCATCGGCATTTTGTGGTTGACGGAAGCCTTTAATATTACGGTGACCTCGCTTATGGTGCCAATTCTTGCCATTGGTTTAGGGCTGATTAACACACAAAAGGCGCTTGCACCTTTTGCCACCCCGATTATTTATATGTTCTTTGGGGGCTTTGTTATCGCGGCAGTATTACAAATTCAGCAACTGGATAAAATCATCGCGAACTACATCGTGCGCCTCGCCAAAGGCAATTTAAAACTTTCCGTGGCGTATTTATTTGGGGTTACCACCTTTTTATCTATGTGGATCAACAATACGGCTGTCGCGGCAATGATGTTGCCACTCACCATCGGAATGCTAAAAGGGTTGAATGCAGAAAAAAATTATCGCCTGTATGCGTTTACCTTATTAGGCATGGCGTTCTGTGCCAGTATTGGCGGCATTGGTACCTTAGTCGGCAGCGCCCCTAATGCCATCTTAGCCTCTCAAATTCAAGTGACTTTTACTGAATGGTTAGGCTATGGCTTCCCGGTAATGCTGCTGTTGCTACCTTCTATGTTATTTTCCCTTTGGGTCATTTTACGCCCTAATTTTCATGTCGAATTTGCTCCGTCGCTTGAAAAAGTCTCTTTCACCCAAAAGAACATCATCACGCTAGTCATCTTCAGCGTCATGGCATTACTGCTCCTGTTTAGTTCTATCCTCAATCCTTGGTTCTCCGGTTTACTGGGCTTAGAGAAAAAAATTGATAGCTTTGATAGTGTTATCGCCTTAACCGTAGTGGTGATTATCGGTGTAACCGGTGTGGCAAAATGGAAAGAAATTCAACAACGTGTGGAATGGGGCGTATTAATGCTCTTCGGCGGCGGATTAACACTGAGTATCATCATGAAAGACTCCGGTGCCAGTAAAATCATGGCAGACACCATTGTGCAATTTACTAATGAAAAACCGCTGTGGGTGCTTTGTTTTGTGATCAGCGCATTCATCATCTTCCTCACAGAATTCACCTCCAACACCGCCAGTGCAGCATTGATTATGCCGATTGTGATCTCAGTGGCGCAAACCTTAAACTTGCCACCAATCGCCCTCGCTGCCATCATCGCCTGTGGTGCAAGCTGTGCCTTTATGTTGCCAATTGCTACACCGCCGAACGCTATCGTGTTCGCGACAGGCCATGTCAAACAAGTGGATATGGCAAAAGTCGGCTTTATTCTCAACCTTTTCTGTATCGGAATAATTGGCGGCATGGCATATTTCGTGTGGATCTAATTTCGATTACAATACGCCCAATGCTATTTAGAGCAGTTTTCTAACTGCTCTTTTTTCTTTTAACGATCATGAAAATCCATTTATTACACAGCCGTCAAACCATCGAACACGATAATCAAATCCCGCTTCTCAATCGCCTGGAACAACATGGCATTTACCATGAATACCAATGTCGTAGCGGCTATTGCGGTTCTTGTCGAGTAAAAATAAAAAAAGGCAAAGTGTCCTATGCGGAAACACCATTAGCCTTTTTACAACCAGATGAGATTTTATTGTGTTGCTGTCGGGTAGAAGAAGATTTGGAGATTGAACTTTAAAAACGCCGTAAAAAATGACCGCACTTTGATTGATGAAGCTGAAATTACGGTCAATTTCGGATATAAAAAAGGGGCGTTCACTCGCCCCTACTTTTATAAGTTATTTAAGTCCAACACGTCCGTCATATCAAACAAGCCTTTGTCTTTTCCTTCAAGCCATTTCGCCGCACGCACGGCGCCGTTAGCAAAGGTCATACGGCTGGAAGCTTTGTGAGCAATTTCAACGCGTTCGCCGATATCGGCAAACCAAACGCTATGTTCGCCAACCACATCGGAAGCGCGAATCGTAGAAAAGCCGATTTCATCTCGTTTACGTTCACCGATAATGCCATCACGGCAAAATACGCCGTGGGTTTTCAAATCACGCCCCAACGTTTTGGCAATATGTTCGCCCATGGAAAGTGCGGTGCCGGACGGTGCGTCCACTTTGTGGCGATGGTGCGCTTCAATGATTTCAATGTCGCAATAATCGCCCATCACTTTGGCAGCTTTTTCCAATAATTTGAACACCAGATTCACGCCCACGCTGAAGTTAGAGGCAAACACAACGCCAATCTGTTCTGCTGCGGCTTTAATTGCCGCTTTGCCTGCATCATCAAAGCCTGTCGTGCCAATAATGATATTTTTTTGATTCACCACACAAAATGTCAAATGTTCCAAGGTGCCTTCCGGGCGGGTGAAATCAATCAGCACATCGAATTGTTCTTTTGCCGCATTCAAATCATCGCCCACTGGAACGCCTACATGACCAATGCCTGCCAACTCACCGGCATCTGCACCGACCAAGGAAGAGCCTTTGCGCTCAAATGCTGCGCCTAATGCCACGCCTTCTGCGTTTTGTACTGCTTGAATTAATTGACGCCCCATGCGACCGCCGGCGCCTACAATTGCAATTCTTAAAGCCATAATCTTCTCCGATTTAAACTAATTTATAATTTTCAACGCACCACTGTAAATTAAGTATGCACCAAATAAAATAAAAATCACGCCGGAAACATTGTCAATATAACGACTATATCGGCTATAAAAACGCTTGATAAACGGACGTGAAAACAAAATGGAAATCACATAGAAATAAACAAACGTTTCCAGTGTAATAAGCAAAAGTGCGGTCAAAATTTGCCACATTTCTGTAATGTTAACGAGGACAAAAGACATCACGCTGCTGAAATAAATCACCACTTTGGCATTGGATAAATTCACCAACAAGCCTTTGATAATTTCATTTTTAGATTCGATGTTTTGTCGCGAATTAGTTTCATCAAATACCGCGTTGGTTGTAACCCGAGCCATTTTCACACCCAGATAAAACAAATAGCTACCGCCCAATGCCATGACAATGCCTTGCAACGCCGGCATCATTTTGAACACAATCGCCAAACCTAACACTGCAGCCGTCGCCCAAATGGACACGCCAATCGTAATGCCAATTACACCATAAATTGCCGTTCGCCGAGAATGCATTGCGGCGGCACGGCTGACATAAAAGAAATCGGGCCCTGGCGAAAGTAATCCCATTAAATGAACGAACATTAAATGTAACATGATGTCGCTAGATAAAATGCGCTAAGGCAAGAATGACGAGAATGCTATAACCTGCTGCCAAAATATCATCCACCATAATGCCGAAGCCGTTGGTAAGTTTTTCGTCGAAATAGCGGATCGGATAAGGTTTTAAAATATCAAACAGACGGAAGGTTACAAACGCAATCACGCACCAAAATAAGGACACTTGCGGAACGGTTAACAGCACCAAGAAAACAGCAACAATTTCATCCCAGACAATGCTGCCGTGATCATGTACGCCCATATCGTGGCTGGTGCGTTCGCATAACCAAATGCCAAGAAAGAAACAAAGTGCGGTCAAGATAAAAAACGTTTTTGCACCCAGCCAAGGCAATAATAATGCGCCAACGATGACGCCCACCAAACTGCCCCAAGTACCGGGAGCCGGGTGCAATAAACCGGAACCGAAACCCAATGCGAGAAAATGAATAGGATTGCGCAACGTCACCCGTTCAAGGGGATTTTGTGGTGCAGTCATAATAAAAGACCTATTTAAAATGATCAAAACCGCCGCGAGTGACAATCTCTACCGGCTGGCCGTTACGTTGAAATTGAATACGCTTTTTGCCGGCATGGCGGATTTGTCCGACACAGGTATAGGATATACCGAGATGCGCCAAGGCTTTTTCTAATTTTGCTTTATGGCTATCCGGCACGGTAAAACATAACTCATAGTCTTCACCGCCCGATAAAGCAAATTGCTCCCCTTGTTCCACACCGAATTCATCAATTAATTGAGGGGAAAGTGGGAGTTTGTCCAACTCAAGCACAGCGCCGCATTGGCTACGCGTTAAAATATGCCCAAGATCGGCAACCAACCCGTCTGAAATATCCACGGCGGCATTCACAAAACCGGTCATGGCCAGTTCCATGCCGAGTAGCACTCTGGGTGTTGGATGTAAATGACGACGAATTAAATATTCTTGCGCAGAATTGACCGCACTTTTGCCTTGTAACAGGAAAGTTAAACCCGCAGCGCTATCGCCCAACGTGCCGGACACATAGATCCAATCGCCCACTTTGGCGTGATGACGGCAAAGACATTTGTTCTTCGCCATAATGCCTTGCGCAGTAATAGTGACGCTTAAAGGGCCTTTGGTTGTGTCTCCACCGATTAAATCCACGTTGTAATGATCGAGGATATCAAAAAAACTTTCGCTGAATTCCGCCAACCAATCATGATCAATTTTTGGCAGGGTTAAGGCTAATGAAATCCAAGCCGGCTCAGCTCCCATAGCGGCAAGATCGCTTAAATTGCAGGCAACGGCTTTATACGCCAAATCGGCAGGACGAATATTCGGCAGAAAATGGACGTTTTCCACCATGGTGTCGGTGGTAATCGCAAGATGTTGATTAGGATTTAATTCGGTGACTGCACAATCGTCACCGATAGAAAGAAGGACATCTTTACGAGGCAAACGTTTAGAGGCGGTAAAATAGCGTTGAATAATATCAAATTCACCCTCTATCATTATGCCTCCTTGTCTCAATGAAGATTAACGTCGTACAACCGGCGCGATTTTATCCAACACACCGTTGATGTACTTGTGGCTTTCATCTGCGCCAAAGACTTTGGCGACTTCGATAGCTTCGTTGATTACCACTTTATAAGGCACATCCGCCTCAAATTGCAGCTCATACACCGCTAAACGCAAAATGGCCTTTTCAATGGGGTCTAATTCCGTTAAACCACGATCTAAATAGCCTTGCATGGTGCGTTCCACTGCCTCAACATTCTCCACCGTTTGGCGGAATAATTTGCGGAAATACGGAGTATCTACGCCTTTCATGTCCTGTTCGGTCATGAAATTGAGTTCCACGATTTCCGGTGAATTTTGTGAAACTGCCCAAGAATATAAGGCTTGCACGGCACATTCACGTGCACGACGACGAGGAGAGATTTTCTTTACTTGTTCCGTCATTGTCACTTACGCTGCCTGAATTTGATTTAAAAGATTCACCATTTCTAACGCAACCAATGCGGCTTCCGCGCCTTTATTGCCTGCTTTGGTGCCGGCACGTTCAATGGCTTGTTCGATATTTTCCGTGGTTAATACGCCGAATGCCACCGGAATGTCAGATTCCATCGCTACTTTGCCTAAACCACTGCTGGCTTCGCCTGCAACATATTCAAAATGCGCTGTACCACCACGAATCACTGTGCCTAAAGCAACGATCGCATCAAATTTTTTGCTTCCGGCCAAACGGCGAGCAACTAATGGCAATTCATACGCGCCAGGTACGCGAACTAAAGTGATATTTTCGTCTTTTACTTGACCGACACGTTTCAACGCATCAAGAGCACCTTCCAAAAGACTTTCATTGATAAAACTGTTAAAGCGTCCGATAACAACGGCAACTTTCGCTTCTGGTGCAGCGATATGACCTTCTAAAACTTTCATGTTATTTCCTTTGTAAGATGAATAAAAAAGAGTGTGCGGATTCTAGCATAAAATTCATTTTCTGGCAGTAAGAAAAGCCAAAGTGCGGTTAAAAAACACCGCTTTTTGTAACCGCACTTTATTGCTAATTAGCATTGCCAATCAGACTGAATTAACGCCAAGCTTTGAATTGATTAATCAAGCCGTTAGTTGAGCTGTCGTGGCTTTCAATTTTCTCGTTGGTAACCAATTCAGGTAAGATTCGGTTGGCAAGTTGTTTGCCCAATTCCACACCCCATTGGTCGAAGCTGTAAATGTTGAACAACACGCCTTGTACGAAAATTTTATGTTCGTACATGGCAATCAACGCACCTAAACTAAACGGCGTGATTTTTTGCAACAAAATTGAGTTGGTCGGTTTGTTACCGGTGAACACTTTAAACGGTACGATGTCTTTCACATCTGCCAAGGTTTTGCCCGCATTCAAAAATTCGGCTTCCACTTGTTCTTTGGTTTTACCGAACGCTAACGCTTCGGTTTGGGCAAAGAAGTTGGAAAGCAATTTGTTGTGATGATCGGACAACGGATTATGGCTTTGGACCGGAGCAATGAAATCACAAGGAATTAATGTGGTGCCTTGGTGAATCAATTGATAAAACGCGTGCTGACCGTTCGTGCCCGGTTCACCCCAAATAATTGGACCGGTTTGATAATCATCAATCACCTTGCCATTGCGATCAACGTATTTCCCGTTGGATTCCATATTGCCTTGTTGGAAGTAGGCGGCAAAACGGTGTAAATATTGGTCGTAAGGTAAAATCGCTTCCGTTTGTGCGCCCAAGAAGTTGGTGTTCCACAAGCCCACTAAAGCCAGCGTTGTCGGAATATTTTGTGCTAACGGCGCATGGCGGAAATGTTTATCCATTTCATGGGCACCGCTTAATAATGCTTCAAAGTTTTCAAAGCCGATAGAAAGCGCAATAGACAACCCGATGGCAGACCATAAAGAATAACGACCGCCAACCCAATCCCAGAATTCAAACATATTGTTAGTATCAATGCCGAATTCTGCGACTGCTTTTGCATTAGTTGAAAGCGCCGCAAAATGTTTTGCCACATGGGCAGGATCTTTTGCTGCGGCAAGGAACCAATCACGAGCAGACAAGGCATTCGTCATGGTTTCTTGGGTGGTGAAGGTTTTGGACGCCACTAAAATTAACGTAGTTTCCGGATTCACTTTTTTCAACGTTTCCGCGATGTGTGTACCGTCCACGTTAGACACAAAATGCATGGTTAAATGATTTTTATACGGGCGCAAAGCTTCGGTCACCATGTAAGGGCCAAGATCGGAACCGCCGATACCGATATTGATCACATCAGTAATAGCTTTGCCGGTATAACCTTTCCATTCACCGGAAATCACACGTTCACAGAACGATTTTATTTTGGCGAGCACGGCATTCACTTCCGGCATCACATCTTTGCCATCCACGAAAACCGGCGTATTGGCACGGTTACGAAGTGCGGTATGTAATACGGCACGATTTTCCGTACGGTTGATTTTTTCGCCGTTGAACATGGCTTCTTTGGCTTGCGTTAAACCACACTCTTCAGTGAGTTGATGCAATAAACCAAGGGTTTCTTGGGTTAGATTATTTTTGGAAAAATCGACCAAAATCTCGTTGTTAAAGGTTAACGAATAGTTGGCGAAACGATCTTTTTCTTGCGCGAATAAATCTTGAATCGTTGCATTCTTACGTTGCGCATGATGTTGGGTTAACGCTTTCCATGCATTTGTTTGGGTTGGATTGATGTTTTGCATAAGCACTCCTTAAATTTAATCGATGTATTCGGTTAATACACGCGGGGTTAATTTGGTGATTAATTCATAACTGATTATGCCCGTAATTTCTGCAATTTCTTCAATCGGTAATTCTTTACCCCACAAGATTACCTCATCGCCAACCTTGTCTTGACTGTCTGCGCCCAGATCCACGGTGAGCATATCCATGGACACTTTCCCCACAATCGGCACACGGCGACCATTCAGGTAAACCGGCGTACCCTGTGGCACATCTCGAGGATAACCATCACCATAACCAATCGCCACTACACCGATTTTCGTGTCTTTTTCACTTGTCCAAACACCGCCGTATCCCACCGGTTCGCCTTTTTTATGTTCGCGCACGGCGATTAAAGAGGAGGTTAAATTCATCACCGGCGTTAAACCGTATTCTTTACCCGCCGTATTATTCGGTGAAATGCCGTACATAATAATACCCGGACGAATCCAATCTAAATGAGCCTCCGGCCAGAATAAAATACCGCCGGAAGCCGAAATACTCCGCTCACCGGATTTGCCTTCCGTTGCCTGTAAAAAGCGGCTTAATTGTTTTTCTGTATAACCGCACGCGAGCTCGTCAGCACGGCTAAAATGGCTCACAAAGCCAATGTTCGGATCAACGCACGGAAGCGATTTAAGTTTTTGATAAAAGTTGTCCACTTCGTCCAAATGCACGCCCAATCGATGCATACCGGTATCAATTTTTAACCACACTTTAATTGGATTAGGCATTTGGGCTTGCTCAAGGGCGTCTAACTGTTCTTGGCTATGTACGACGGTTTGGATGTTATTGACGGCGAGAACGGGTAAGTCTTTGGAAGAGAAAAAACCTTCTAACAGCAAAATCGGTTTGGTAATGCCGTTGGAACGTAATTTTAGGGCCTCTTCTAAACGCGCCACGCCAAAGCAATCTACTAAACTTTCGACGGCAGAAGACACAAACACAACGCCGTGTCCGTAAGCATTGGCTTTGACTACCGCAATAATTTTACTGTTTGGGGCTTTTTGTTTAATGGTTTGAATATTGTGTTTTAACGCAACAGAACTGATTTTCGCTGTTGCCGGTTTCATGTGCATTTTTTTATCTCTTTTACGCTGTTATCTAATATTCATCATCGTAATGATGATGTTCTGCTAAGTTATCAAAACGGGAAAAATGGCCTTGGAATGCCAACTTCACGCGCCCAATCGGCCCGTTACGCTGTTTACCGATAATAATTTCCGCAATGCCTTTTTCTTCCGATTCACGGTTATACACTTCGTCACGATAAATAAACATAATCAAGTCCGCATCCTGCTCAATAGAGCCTGACTCACGCAAGTCTGAGTTGACAGGGCGTTTATCCTGACGGTTTTCCAAAGTACGGTTTAATTGTGACAGGGCGATCACCGGCACTTCTAATTCTTTTGCCAACGCTTTCAAAGAACGGGAAATTTCTGCAATTTCTAAGTTACGATTCTCAGAAAATGCTGGGGCACGCATTAATTGAAGGTAATCCACCATGATTAAACTTAAGCCGTTATTTTCACGATAAACCCGTCTGGCACGGGAACGTAGCTCCGTCGGCGTTAAGCCGGAAGAATCGTCAATAAATAAATTCGGTTTTTTCGCAAGCATCCCCATGGTGCTGGAAATTTTTGCCCAATCGTTGTCATCCAAGCCCTGACCGGTACGAATTTTCGTTTGATCCACGCGTGAAAGTGACGCCAAGCTACGCATCATAATTTGTTCTGCCGGCATCTCTAAACTGAAAACCAATACCGGTTTATCACTGCCTAACGCTGCATTTTCACACAGGTTCATGGCAAAGGTGGTTTTCCCCATGGAAGGACGCGCCGCCACAATAATCAAGTCAGATTTTTGCAAACCTGCCGTTTTCTTATCTAAATCTTTGAAACCGGTGGAAACGCCGGTGACACCTGAATGATCTTTAATTTGGCTGAGTTGTTCGATTTTATTGATGGTGTTTTCCAGAATGGAAATGATATTTTGAGGGCCTTCAGTACCGGATGCTCGCTTCTCGGCAATGGCAAAGACTTCCCGCTCTGCCTCATCCAACAAATGTTTCACATCCTGCCCTTTCGGAGAATAGCTGTTTTGCGCAATTTTGTTCCCCACAGAAATCAACTCGCGCATGATTGCCTTTTCTCGTACCACATTGGCATAAGCCACCACGTTGGCAGCACTTGGCGTGTTATTGGAAAGCTCTGCCAAATAAGCAAAACCGCCCACCTGTTCGATGACTTCTCGACTTTTCAGCGCCTGTTCTAAGGTAATTAAATCCACCGGCGATTGCTGAGCAATCAGCTTTTCCATTTCCTCAAAAATCAGACGATGTTCAAAGCGGTAAAAATCCTCTTTCACCACATTTTCTGCCACATCATCCCAATACATGTTGTTCAGCAAAATACTGCCCAACACGGCTTGTTCAGCTTCGATGGAATGAGGAGGAATGTTCAAATTGGTGGTGTTTTGATCTTTCGCAGGAGGAGAATTTTTAGACGCCATTATTGCCTCAGTGAGTGAAAATAAGTCCCTATATGATATACCAAATCCGAAGGCGGTTTAACTTAAAAGTCAAAAAAAGTGCGGTGGAAATTCTCGCTGAAAATCCACCGCACTTTGAGTTGAAATAAACAGATGAAAAAGAGATCAGCCGTTTAATTTGCGTCTTGCCGCCACCGCATCGGATAATTCTTGTAAGACGTTTTCACTGTCTTCCCAGCCGATGCAGCTGTCGGTAATGCTTTGTCCATAAGTCAATGTTTTGCCTTCCACCAAATCTTGACGACCTTCGACCAAATGGCTTTCAATCATCACGCCGAAAATTTTATTGGAACCTGCCGTAATTTGACGAGCCACATCACGGCTCACATCCAATTGTTTTTTGAATTGTTTGCAGCTGTTGGCATGGCTAAAATCCACCATCACATGGGCTCTGTAACCTGCTTTGGCAAGCTCATCGCACACTTCTGCTACAGCTTGTTCGCTGTAATTTGGGCCATTGTCGCCACCGCGTAAAATAATGTGGCAGTCTTCGTTACCTTTCGTGGAAACGATAGCAGAATGACCGAACTTCGTGACGGACAAGAAATGGTGTGGCGCTTCTGCTGCTCCAATCGCATCTAAGGCAATTTTTACGCCACCGTTGGTCGCATTTTTAAAGCCTACCGCACAAGATAAACCGGAAGCCAATTCCCGGTGCACTTGGGATTCGGTGGTTCTCGCGCCAATCGCGCCCCAACTCATGAAATCCGCTAAATATTGCGGCGTGATCATGTCTAGAAATTCGCCTGCGGTCGGCACCGTTAAATCGTTAATATCAGACAACAATTTACGCGCTATACGCAAACCGTCGTTCAAGGCATAGGTATTATTTAAGTATGGGTCATTAATGAGGCCTTTCCAGCCCACCGTAGTACGCGGTTTTTCAAAATACACGCGCATAATAATTTGTAAGGTATCTTGATATTTTTCGCGCATCAATTTAATGCGTTTCGCATATTCTAATGCAGCTTTGGGATCGTGAATGGAACAAGGCCCGATCACCACAAGTAAACGATCATCTTCGCCATGAATAATGTTATGCGCTTCGTGACGGGCATTTTCAACGGTTTTCACTGCAACGCTGCTTGCCGGATATTTTTCTAGCAAGGCAATCGGGGGCAATACCTGTTCAATTTTGCCAATTCGCGTATCGTCATTTTCAATGGAAATATCGTTTTTTGTCTTCATTGTTCACTCACTTATCTTCATAAAATCAAAAATATCCGAAAAAGTGGTATTACTCTACCACCGCAATTTGTACTAGTAAACTAGTTTATTTGATTTTCTTTTTTAATGACTGCTTAATACTTGTGCCGGTTGCAATTTCGCTGCACGATTTGCCGGATAAAGGCTGGCAAATAAACTGAGAATTAACGCCGAAAGTAGCACCAGCAACACATCCTGCCAATGCAGTTCGGTTGGGAGGAAATCCACAAAATAAATACCGTCGGACAATAATTTTCTGCCGATTAAACCTTCCAGCCCCTGTATAAGTGCGGTCAAATTTAAGGCTAAAATTACGCCCAACACAATGCCAATCAGACAGCCTTTCATGCCTGCCTGCAAGCCATACCAAATAAAAATACGCTTAATAAACCCATTATTCGCCCCAAGAGTACGCATGATGGCAATGTCACCGGCTTTATCTTTCACCGCCATGATGAGCGTGGACACAATGTTAAAACACGCCACCCCAATCACCAGCACCATGGCAATATACATCACCGTGCGAATCAGCTGAATATCACGATACATATAGCCGAATTTGCTGATCCAGTTTTGCAGGTAGAGCATCTGCGGATAATCTTGCAACATGGAATAATCAAGGGTTTGAATGTTAAACGGATCGGCGGTTTTCAATTCTACCCCACTCACCTGTTCCGCTTGATAATTCATCAACTGCTGCGCCTGTGCCAATGGCATGAGGGCATAACTGTGATCCAACTGTCCATCCAAACGCAAAATCCCCGTGACTTGGATACGTTCACGCAACGGCTGCGTCAAATTCTCCGAGCCTGTTTGTTGCGAAATTAACAGAGAAACCCAATCTCCTTCTTGCACATCCAAATCCCGAGCAATCCCCGATCCCAGCACCAACCCGCCATGTTGGGCAAAATTTTGCCATCCCTGATTTAGCACAAAATGCCCAAGGGAACTCACGTGATCTTGCAACGCCGTTTCCACGCCTTTGATTTGCACCACTTTTAATTTCGCGCCGTTTTCCACGAGCGCGGTAAAACTGACAAAAGGCGAAACGCCAATGATTTGCGGATTTTGTTTCAACTTAGCGGCAAGATGTTGCCAATGATCAATCGGTGCGTTGCTTTGCCCGCTTGCAGAGGAAATTTCTGCATGCGGCACGACCGCCAAAATCCGTTGATTGAGCTCGCGTTCAAAGCCGTTCATGGCGCTTAAACCGATAATTAACACCGCCACGCCCAAGGCAATGCCTATGCTGGAGAAAAACGAAATCAGCGACACCAAACGGTTTTTATGTTTACTGCGTTGATAGCGCCAACTAATAAAAAACGGCGTATTCATCAGGCATTTTCCTCGCGTAGCACGCCGTCTTGCATAATTAAACGACGATTCAATTTTTCCGCCAAATTCAAGTCGTGGGTCACCAATAAGAACGCAATTTGCTTTTCTTGATTGAGCTGTTGAATCAACTCAAAAATGCTTTCTGTGGTTTTGTGATCCAAATTCCCCGTAGGTTCATCTGCTAACACCAATGCCGGGTTATTCACCAACGCTCGGGCAATCGCCACTCGTTGGCGTTCCCCGCCGGATAACGCAGAGGGACGATGTGAAATTCTGTGCTGTAAACCGACCGCACTTAAGATCTGTTCGGCGCGATCTTGTGCTTCCGTTTTATTTTGTTGCCCGATAAGCATCGGCATCATCACATTCTCAAGTGCGGTGAAATCTGCCATCAAATGATGAAACTGATACACAAACCCTAAATATTGATTGCGCAACTTTGCCAACGCATTCGGGCTCATTTGTTGTAACGATTGCCCTTTGATAAACACTTCACCGCTGCTCGGTTGATCTAATCCGCCCAAGGTATGCAATAAGGTACTTTTGCCCGAACCGGAACTGCCCACAATCGCGACCAACTCACTCGGTTGCATAGAAAAAGACACCTTTTTTAGCACTTCCGTTTGTTGGGTGCCTTCTTGGTAAAATTTACTCACATTTTGGCAAGATAATAATGCTGTATTCATTTTTTCATCTCTTTTTATTCGTAGCGCAAGGCTTCTGCCGGTTCCACTTTCGCAGCACGATAGGCCGGGTAAATAGTGGATAACAATGACAATAATAAGGAAAAGGCGACAATCGTCAGAATTTGCCAAGGCTCAAGTGCGGTTGGTAAATACATCATTTTTGCGCCTAAAATATTCACGATAGCATCCAAATTTAACGTTACTAACACGCCCAATATGGCGCCCGCCAAGGTGCCCATCAAACCGACTAATAAACCTTGATAAATAAAGATGGAACGCACCTGTCCTTTTGTTAACCCGAGGGTTTGCAAAATGGCGATCTCGCCCTGTTTGTCCACCACCATCAAGCTCAAAGACGTAATAATATTGGATACCGCCACCACGATAATTAAGCTCACCAACAAGCCCATCATGTTTTTTTCCATGCGCACCGCTTGGAAAAACTCGCCTTTTTGCATACGCCAATCGGTGATTTGCTCGGCTGATGGAAATGCTGCCGGCAGTTCGGTGATTTGGAACGGATCCGTTAAAAATAAACGGAAACCTTGTGCTTCGCCCGGCTGAATTCGCATTAAACGTCCAATGTCCGTTAAATTGGCGAACGCTTCATAACCTGATACCTCGCCCGTATCAAAATAGATTTCGCTGACGGTAAATAAACGCTGCAATGGTACGCGCCCAAAAGGCGTGTATTGGCTGTTTTCGGTAATCATCAAACGCACTTTGTCGCCGACATGCAGGTTTAATTTTTGCGCCAGTTGATCGCCAATAATAATTTTAAACTCACCTGTCGGGAGCAAATCCTCAAAATTCTGCTCAGATGATGTGGATAAAATCGGGTCATCCGAAAATTGTCGAATCCCAATCACTTGCCCTGCGCTGACACCGCCCGCGGTTTGAAAAATCACATTCGTCATGTTTATTGGCACGGCTTTTTGCACGAAATGTGGCATCGGTGGTTCTGCATCGTCGATCTTCACCTTGCCGTTTGGGCTAACAATGGCGTGTGGAATGGAAGAAAGCACCTGTTGTTTTTGATAGCCTTCCAAACCATTCATCACAGACAGCACAATAATCAATGCCATCACGCCAAGCACAATGCCAAAACTGGCTAAATTCGTCACCAACCGTCCAAAACGATCGGCACTTTTCGCCCGCCAATAGCGCAATGCAATAAAAAGAGGGGTAGATAAGGTCATAAGGGATAAAAAATCATTAAAAATACGAGAAAAATTGTGCGCTAGTTTAGCATAGACCAAGATAAAAAGCAGAAAATCAGCAAAGAATTCGCTTAAGCCTGCCGTAAAAACACACTAAAAAATCACCGCACTTTTAGAGAGATAACATTTGACAGCGTAAACACATCTTCCTACTATTTCACTCATTTATTTGAATACTAACAAACGGAAAGCTTATTTTGAAAAACACCACTGAAATACTAAAAAATGCCCTTGCCCAACGTATCTTAATTTTAGACGGCGCCATGGGCACAATGATCCAAAAATATAAACTCACCGAAGCGGATTTCCGTGGTGAACGCTTTAAAGAAAGTGCGGTGGATTTACGTGGCAATAATGATTTGCTGACCCTCACCCAGCCGCTGTTGATTTCCGCCATTCACGAAAAATACTTAGAAGCCGGTGCGGACATTATCGAAACCAATACTTTCAGCTCCACCACCATCGCGCAAGCGGATTACGACTTGCAATCCATTGCTTACGAACTCAACTTTGCCGGCGCGAAACTGGCACGTTTGGCGGCGGATAAATACAGCACACCGGAAAAACCAAGATTCGTCGCGGGGATTCTCGGCCCAACGAACCGCACCGCGTCCATTTCTCCGAACGTAAATGATCCCGGTTTCCGTAACGTCACCTTTATGGAATTGGTGGACGCCTATTCAGAAGCCACACGAGGCTTAATCGAAGGCGGTGCCGATTTAATTATGATCGAAACCATCTTCGACACGCTAAATGCCAAAGCCGCGGTGTTTGCCATCGAAACCGTATTTGAAGCATTGGGCGTGGAATTGCCGATTATGATTTCCGGCACCATTACCGATGCGTCCGGTCGTACCCTTTCAGGACAAACCACCGAAGCCTTCTACAACTCCCTTCGCCACGCGAAACCACTCACTTTCGGTTTGAACTGTGCGTTAGGCCCGAAAGAACTCCGCCAGTATGTTGAACAACTGTCTAAAATCAGCGAAACCTACGTTTCTGTACACCCGAACGCGGGCTTACCAAATGCCTTCGGCGGCTACGATCTTGGCGCGGAAGACATGGCGGCACACCTGAAAGAATGGGCGGAAAGCGGTTTTGTGAACATTATCGGTGGTTGTTGCGGCACCACACCGGAACACATTAAAGCCTTTGCCGAGGCGGTAGAAAATATCCCACCACGCAAATTGCCACAAATTAAAACCGCTATGCGTTTATCCGGTTTAGAACCGCTTAACATTGATGATGAAAGCCTGTTCGTGAACGTGGGAGAACGTAATAACGTGACAGGCTCGGCAAAATTCAAACGCTTAATTAAAGAAGACAAATTTGCCGAAGCCATTGAAATTGCTATAGACCAAGTAGAAAACGGCGCCCAAGTGATCGATGTGAACATGGATGAAGCCTTGCTCGACGGCAAAAAATGCATGACCCGTTTTCTCAACATTATGGCAACGGAACCCGATGCAGCAAAAGTGCCGGTGATGATCGACTCTTCCAAATGGGAAGTAATTGAGGCGGGCTTGCAATCTGTGCAAGGTAAGCCGATTGTGAACTCTATCTCATTGAAAGAAGGCGAGGAAATCTTTATTGAACACGCCAAACAGGTGCGTAAATACGGTGCTGCTGTGGTCGTGATGGCATTCGACGAAGTCGGACAAGCGGACACCGAAGATCGCAAAGTGGAAATCTGTACCCGTGCTTATAACATCTTAGTCAACCAACTTGGCTTCCCGCCGGAAGACATTATTTTCGATCCAAACATTTTCGCCATCGGCACCGGGATTGAAGAACACAACAATTACGGCGTGGATTTCATTAACGCCACAGGCCGTATTAAACGCAGCTTGCCACACGCCAAGATCTCAGGCGGTGTGTCAAACGTGTCCTTCTCCTTCCGCGGCAACAACGTCATGCGTGAAGCCATTCACGCGGTCTTCCTCTATCATGCCATCAAACAAGGCATGGACATGGGGATTGTGAATGCAGGGCAGCTCGCGATTTACGATGATCTGGATCCGGAATTACGTAACGTGATTGAAGACGCCGTCTTAAACCGTACACCGGATGGCACGGAACGTTTACTTGATATTGCGGAAAAATATCGTAACCAAGGCAACGATGAAAGTGCGGTGGATTCTGTCGCCGAATGGCGCACTTGGCCGGTGGAAGAACGCTTAAAACACGCCCTTGTGAAAGGCATTACCACGCACATCATCGAAGACACCGAAGAAGCCCGCCAAAAATTGCCAACGCCGTTGGAAGTAATCGAAGGTCCGCTCATGGCAGGCATGGATGTGGTCGGCGATTTGTTTGGCGACGGCAAAATGTTCCTCCCGCAAGTGGTGAAATCGGCACGCGTGATGAAACAATCTGTGGCGTATTTAGAGCCGTTTATCAACGCCACTAAACAAAAAGGCTCCAGCAACGGTAAAGTGGTGATCGCCACCGTGAAAGGCGACGTGCATGATATCGGCAAAAACATCGTGAGCGTGGTGTTGCAATGTAATAACTTTGAAGTGATTGACTTGGGCGTGATGGTGCCGGCGGACAAAATCATTCAAACTGCCATTGAGGAAAAAGCCGATCTTATTGGCTTGAGCGGTTTGATTACGCCATCTTTAGACGAAATGGAATACTTCCTCGGCGAAATGACACGTTTAGGTTTGAACTTGCCAGTCTTGATCGGCGGTGCAACGACCTCCAAAGAACATACCGCCATTAAACTGTATCCAAAATATAAACAACACGGCGTGTTCTATACCTCAAACGCCTCCCGTGCGGTAACGGTGTGTGCCACATTGATGAACCCTGAAGGTCGTGCGGCATTGTGGGAACAGTTCAAGAAGGATTACGAAAAAATCCAACAATCTTTTGCTAATCGCAAACCGTTACGTAAACAGCTTAGTATTGAAGAAGCTCGCGCCAACCGTTTCGACGGCTTTAGTGGCGAATGGGCGGATTATGTGCCACCAACGCCAAAACAAACGGGCATTGTGGAATTTAAAAACGTGCCGATTGCCGAACTGCGCAAATTTATCGACTGGTCGCCGTTCTTCCGTGTGTGGGGCTTGATGGGCGGTTATCCGGATGCCTTTGATCATCCGGAAAGTGGCGAAGAAGCCCGCCGCGTGTGGAATGATGCGCAAGCGATGTTAGATGCTTTCGAACAAAACCACAAACTTAACCCAAGCGGCGTGTTGGGTATTTTCCCTGCGGAACGTGTGGGCGATGATGTGGTGCTTTTCTCTGATGAAGACCGCACTCAAACCATCGGCACGGCTTACGGCTTACGCCAGCAAACGGAACGTGGCAAAAACAGCAAAAGCCAATTTAACTTTGCCTTAAGCGACTTTATCGCCGATCGCGAAAACGGCAAAAAAGACTGGATGGGGATGTTTGCCGTGTGCGCCGGCATTGAAGAAATGGCGCTAGTGGAAGGCTACAAAGCCGCCGGCGACGACTACAATGCCATCTTGCTACAAGCCGTCGGCGACCGCCTCGCCGAAGCCATGGCTGAATACCTGCACTTTGAACTACGCACCCGCATTTGGGGCTACACGCAAGAAGAATTCGACAACCAAGGGTTAATCAATGAAAACTATGTCGGCATCCGCCCTGCACCGGGTTATCCAAGCTGCCCTGAACATACTGAAAAAGCCTTGATTTGGGATTTATTAGACGTGGAACAACGCATCGGCATGAAACTCACCGAAAGCTACGCCATGTGGCCGGCAGCCTCCGTCTGCGGTTGGTACTTCACCCACCCGGCAAGCAACTATTTCACCTTAGGTCGTATCGATGAAGACCAAGCTCAAGATTATGCCAAACGCAAAGGTTGGGATGAGAGAGAGATGTTGAAGTGGTTGGGAGTGGCGATGAAGTAGAAATCTAACAGAGGCTTACATTTATATTTAAGGATAAAATTAATGAGTAATAGAAGTGCAAATGCTACAATTTTAGGCTATTTATATCAATTCGATTTTTCAATAAGTAAAATTCTAGATACTCCAGAAAATGATGAAATAGAACTTGAAGGATTAGAAGATATAGATATAACGCAAGATAATGAAAAAAATTTATATCAATGTAAATATTATAGCGAAACCGAATATAATCATTCAGTTATTAAAGACGCAATAATATCTATGTTTACTCACTTTCAAAAAAATAAAGATAAAAAATATAGATATTATTTATATGGAAACTTTAAATCTGGAGTCGATAAATATTATAAATGCACAACCTCTAAAGAAGAAAGATATGAACTTATAAAGCATAATTTTCTACATAAGAATGGATGTGTCGTATCAACATTTGATGATCATGAATTAAGTGATTTTAGCGAAAGATTAATAATAGATCTCAAAGCTCCTTGCTTTGAAGAACAAGAATCTAAGATTATAGAAAAGTTAAAAAAATTTTTTCCTAAGCATGATGATATTAACTTTGTTGAGAGTGTTTATTTATCTAACGCAAGAACAATAATATCTAAATTAAGTAGTAAAAAGGAAGATAGAACCATAACCAGAAAGAAACTTATAGATGAATTAGTAGAAAAGAAAGAAAATATAGAAAACTATATTTTTTTTCCTCACAACACAATATATATAAACAATGTAAAGAAATGCATAAAAAACCAATATTTAAAAACTGGAACAACAACTAAAAAACCGGCAAGTAGATTCTTTATTTTAGATATTACAAATGAAGAATTTGAAACATTAGGTAAAAAAAATATATCTAGTTTAATTATAATGTATCATGACAAATTCTCATGTATAAAGTCTAATTTAACAGATTATTTTTATCCTTTTTTTATACTACCAAATTTATCTAAAGAAAATTTAAATAAGATAAAAAATGAATTATATATTAGTGGAAAATTTGTACTCGATGAATATCCATTTAATGGATCCAATAAATCACACATACATATCATAGATGAACGATTTAATAATAATAATTTTAGACCAATAAAAATATTATCTTCACGTAACGAGATTATAGATATATTAGAAGAAATTAAAAAACAAAATAACAACCTATTAAAAGAGGTTCAAATATTTGATTTTTACAGGACATCAACTATAAAATTTGATAAGGAAGATTTATTATCATTTCATTTCCCACAAAATAGTGTCGATATGTTAAAGGAGTTTATTTCATGACTACAAATCTAGTTAATGCTGAAGTTATCGCTGTTAATCCAGATTCTATAAAAATAGCAATTAATAATCTCAATGAATTCTTAGGTGAGCATGGTGGACTAAAATTAGGGTCTTTTTTAAATGTCTCTGATGATGATAACTGCCAATTAGTAGCTGTTATTCAGAACTTTTCTCTAGAAGTAAGCGAGAATGGGAAAAAGAAATATCTCATTGATGCATTACCATTAGGAACCATACAGGATGGTGAATTTATAAGGGGTGGAGATACATTATCTATACCGCCAACAAGTGTATCTCCTACAAAGCCAGAAGATATGAAAGTGATCTTTGAAAGCTCAGTAAATGAGCAAGTAAAATTTATATTTAGCAAATTAATTAATCACCAACCAGATATCGAAATCCCTGTGGATGGTAATAAATTTTTTAATAAGCATATTGCTGTTGTAGGCTCTACTGGTTCTGGAAAATCACATACAATTTCAAGTCTATTACAACACGTCATTAATTCTAAAGATGAAAATTATAGTGGATTAAATGATTCTCATATCATAATTTTTGACCTACATTCAGAATATAAATCTGCATTCCCTAATGCCAACTATTTAGATATCTCAAATTTAAAATTACCTTATTGGCTTTTGAATAGTTCAGAATTAGAAGAAATACTTTTAGATACTGGAGAAAGAGATAACTACAATCAAGCATCTATTTTTAGACAATTAGTCACTGAAAATAAAAAGATACATAATGAAGATTCAGAAAAAATATTCTATGACTCCCCTCTAAAATTTAAGATTGAACAAATATTAAATGCGCTATTTAATATAAAAAATGAAACAGTACATGCAAAAACACCAAACACATATATGTTAATAGAAAATGATCAAGATCAGGATAGTGAAAATGGCTTAACCATGACAAATGAAGAAAAAATAAGAAAATACTTTACTAAACGATTTAAATTTAAACCAACAAAAAGTCAAAGTATTAGTAAAGGGGCATATGCTGATGGAACTCTAGAAAAATTTTTTCTACGATTTGACTCTAAGGTAAGAGATAAAAGATTAGACTTCTTATTTAATTCTGATAATTACAGCCTAACATTAATAGATGTATTAAAGCAAATTTTAGGATATAGAGATGATAATAAAAGTAATATAACTATACTAGACCTAAGTGGTATTCCCTTTGAAGTATTAAGTATTACAGTTTCTTTAATCTCCAGACTACTATTCGATTATGGATATTTCTATAAAAAAGCTTTTCAAGAAAATACAAATACTAATAACAATACTCCTTTCTTATTAGTCTATGAAGAGGCTCATAAATATGCGCCTAAGAGTGATTTAGTAAAATATCGTTCAGCCTTACAGGCTATAGAAAGAATTGCTAAAGAAGGAAGAAAATATGGAATAACATTACTCTTAGCTACGCAGAGACCTTCTGAAATATCTGAAACTATTTTTTCCCAATGCAGTAATTTTATCGCCATGAGATTAACAAATCCTAATGATCAAAACTATATAACTCGCTTACTACCTGATACATTAGGTAACATGGTTAGTAAATTACCTACACTAAGGGCTGGTGAAGCTTTATTATTAGGTGAATCAGTAACAATGCCATCATTTGTAAAAATAAATAAATGTGATCCAGAGCCGTCATCTAATGATATTCCATACTTTGAATTATGGAAAAAAGAATGGAAAGAAATTAATTTTTCATCTCTATCTAAAGCATGGAATAAATAAAACAACCCCTTTGATAGCGTAAGCGTCCTCGCTTGTGCCTCTCATCTAAAAGTGCAGTCAAAAAATCCAAAGGATTTTAAATATTGGTTCTGCCAACAGCTTATGGGTAAAATTCTCAATGTTTTTATTAAGCAGCACCAGCGTAAACGCTGGCGCTATCTTTCCTTATTAGCACAATCTGGTGGAGCACACTTCCCAGCGTGTGCCTAATTTCACTAAAAAACACTTTAAAAACTCACCGCACTTTAATTTCTATGGCACGCGTTAGAAAACGCACGCCAGCATAAGTTTTCATGACTAAAAAAGTGCGGTCATTTCTTCAAACGTTTTTCATTTCAAAAAAACACTTGGAAAAATAACCGCACTTTAATCCGAAAACCAACGCTATTTAACCACAATAAATTCCGGTGTGGCTTGTCGTTCGATGAGTTTGCCGACAGGATATAGCTCAACACCGGAGTTTTGTGCGACGGCAAAAATCTCTTTTTCCGCATCCGGTTTGACGGCAATGAGCAAGCCGCCGGAGGTTTGTGGGTCACATAACACGGCTTTTTGTAAATCCTTCATCGGGGCAATTTTGTGTCCGTAGCTGTCGAAATTGCGGCTCGTGCCACCCGGAATGCAGCCTTGCGCGATGTAATCATCAACGCCATCTAGGGTTTTAATGTTGGCGAAATCTACTTCGGCATTGAGGTTGGAACCTTCGCAGATTTCGGCTAAATGCCCTAACAAACCGAAACCGGTGACATCGGTCATGGCGGTGACGCCGTCAATGTTTGAAAGTTGACTTCCCAGCAAATTCATTTGACACATCCACTTGGTCGCCAAGCCTTTATGTTCGGCTTTTAATTTGCCTTGCTTTTCCGCGGTGGTTAATACGCCAATGCCCAGCGGCTTGGTTAAATACAAGTGACAACCTGCTTGTGCCGTAGCGTTTCGTTTCACTTTCTCAGTGTCGATAATACCGGTTACGGCTAAGCCAAAAATCGGTTCAGGCGAGTCAATAGAATGTCCGCCGGCAAGAGCAATGCCCGCTTCCTGACAAGCAAAACGGCCGCCGTCAATAATGCGTTGTGCCACGCTTGCAGGCAATTTGTTAATCGGGAAGCCAAACACCGCAATCGCCATAATCGGCTTGCCACCCATGGCAAAAATGTCGCTCACGGCGTTGGTTGCCGCAATGCGTCCAAAATCAAAAGGGTCGTCTACAATCGGCATGAAAAAGTCCGTGGTACTGATAATCGACGTACCATTGCCTAAATCATACACCGCCGCGTCATCCTTGGTGTCGTTGCCGACAAGGAGATTCGGGTCAATAAACGGTGCCATTTCGGTATGCAAAATTTCCTCTAAAACCTTAGGCGATATTTTGCAGCCTCAACCGGCGCCGTGGCTATATTGCGTCAACCGAATGTCGTTTGTTATGACGCATTCATTCTGTTCCGCGTGCAAAGCCTGCTCTGTCATGCTTACTTCCTTTTTGTTAAACGAATGGCGTAATTATAGCGTTATTAAACTAATGATTCATTAATTGAAATGCATTTCTCAGAAACAAAAATGCGGTGAAAATTCACCGCACTTTTATTTTTTAGCTTGTCATTCAAAGCCAATTACAAGGCTTTTAAGATGTCATCCACACGTTCTTTTGCATCACCAAACAACATTTGCGTGTTTTCTTTGAAGAACAATGGATTTTGTACGCCTGCGTAACCGGTATTCATGGAACGTTTGAATACCACTACGTTAGCCGCTTTCCACACTTCCAATACCGGCATACCGGCGATTGGGCTGTGCGGATCGTCCATTGCCGCAGGGTTGACGGTGTCATTCGCGCCGATAACCAAGACGGTGTCGGTATCAGCGAAATCATCGTTGATTTCATCCATTTCCAACACGATGTCGTAAGGTACTTTGGCTTCCGCCAATAACACGTTCATGTGGCCCGGCAAACGTCCGGCAACCGGATGGATACCGAAACGCACGTTAACGCCGCGTTCGCGTAATTTTTGGGTGATTTCTGCCACCGGATATTGTGCTTGCGCCACTGCCATGCCGTATCCCGGTGTGATGATCACAGAGCTGGAATTTTTCAATAATTCCGCCACTTCTTCTGCAGTGGTTTCACGGTGTTCGCCTTGTTCTGTGTCGGAAGATACTTGCACGTCATTACCGAAACCGCCTGCGATAACGCTGATGAAAGAGCGGTTCATGGCTTTACACATGATGTAAGACAAGATCGCACCGGAAGAACCGACAAGAGCACCGGTCACAATTAACAAGTCATTGCTAAGCATAAAGCCAGCTGCTGCCGCGGCCCAACCGGAATAGGAGTTCAACATGGAAACCACTACCGGCATATCTGCACCACCGATAGAGGCCACTAAATGCCAACCGAAAGCGAGTGCAATCACCGTCATGATTAATACCGGGAAGATGTTTTCCGGTTCACTTAAGAACGCCACCATTAATAAGGCAGAAACGATGAGCGCCGCTAAGTTTAATTTGTGGCGGTGTGGCAACATTAAGGCTTTGGAATTAATTTTTCCGCTTAATTTACCGAATGCCACAATAGAGCCGGTGAATGTCACCGCACCGATGAAGATCCCCAAGAACACTTCCACGTTATGCACGCTGGCAAGTGCGGCTTGTTCTGCAAGGAATTTCGCTTGCTCTAGGTCATTTAAACCGCTCGGCATGGTTGGGATATCATGCAAACCGTAGCTGTTATAGCCCACCAATACGGCAGCCAAACCGACGAAGCTATGCAAGATCGCCACCAATTCCGGCATTTCTGTCATTTCGACTTTTAATGCACGTTGAATACCAATCGCACCACCAATCACCATCGCAATGATGATCCACAATGTGCCTTCGGATTTTGGCCCGAAGATGGTGGCGATGAGAGCAATCCCCATCCCGATGATGCCGTACCAGCACCCTGCTTTCGCCGTTTCGTGTTTAGAAAGACCGGCTAAGCTCATAATGAAGAGCAACGCTGCAACAATATACGCAGCTTGTACAAAACCTTCTGACATGATTTTCTCCTTAGCCTTTTCTAAACATGGAAAGCATACGTTGAGTGACGCGGAAGCCACCAAAGATGTTGATGCTTGCCACTAAAATCGCAATAAACGCCAACACACTAATGAAGAAATTACCTTGTGAGATTTGCAATAACGCCCCCACGATAATAATCCCTGAAATCGCATTCGTTACCGCCATCAATGGAGTGTGTAGCGCATGGCTAACATTCCAAACCACATAGTAACCCACGACACAAGCCAAGACGAACACGGTTAAGTGAGAAAGGAAAGCCGCCGGCGCAATAGATGTGAGCCATAAGAAAAGTATACCCACTGCCGCCATAATGCCGTATTTTTTACGCGGATCCGTTGGTTTTTCTTCCTCTTTTTTGACCGCACTTGTAGCTTTCGCTTGTTGTTGCGGTTGAGCGGAAACTTGAATTGGCGGAGCCGGCCATGTCACTTCGCCATCACGAATAACCGTTACGCCACGCAATACCACGTCGTCGAAATTGATGTCGATTTGACCGTCTTTGTTTTTGCAAAGCAATTTCAATAAGTTAACAAGGTTGGTACCGTAAAGTTGGGAAGATTGCGTTGGTAAACGGCTTGGTAAATCGGTGTAACCAATGATTTTCACTTGATTATCGGTGACCACCACTTCGCCGGCTTTACTCAATTCACAGTTACCGCCGGTCGCTGCGGCTAAATCCACAATCACGCTACCCGGCTTCATGGATTCCACCATTTCTTTGGTGATTAAGCGCGGTGCAGGTCTGCCCGGAATTAACGCGGTGGTAATGATAATGTCCACTTCTTTCGCTTGTTCTGCGTAAAGGGCAAGCGCGCGACGATTGAATTCCTCAGACATGACTTTGGCATAGCCATCACCACTGCCGCCTTCTTCTTTGAAATCGATTTCAAGGAAGCTGGCGCCCATACTTTCTACTTGTTCTTTTACTTCCGGACGGGAGTCAAAAGCACGTACAATGGCACCTAGACTGTTTGCTGCTCCAATCGCGGCAAGGCCGGCAACACCCGCACCAATCACCAACACTTTTGCCGGTGGCACTTTACCTGCTGCGGTAATTTGTCCGGTGAAGAAACTGCCAAATTCATGTGCGGCTTCCACCACGGCACGATAACCGGCAATATTTGCCATGGAACTTAATGCATCCAATGCTTGCGCACGAGAAATTCGCGGCACCGCATCCATCGCCAACACATTGATTTTTTTCGCTGACAGTTTTTCCATGAGCTGCGGATTTTGCGCAGGCCAGATAAAACTGACTAAGGTTGCCCCTTCTTTAATTAAAGCGATTTCATCATCAGTCGGCGCGTTGACTTTAAAAATAATGTCCGCTTGCCAAACTTGTGCGGCATCACCGACTTTCGCCCCGGCAGCTGCAAATGCCTGATCTTCAAAACTGGCTTTGAAACCCGCATCATGTTCAACAATCACATCGAAGCCAAGCTTCAAAATTTGCTGAACCGTTTTCGGCGTTGCCGCTACACGACTTTCATTATCAAGCAGTTCTCTAGGTACACCAATTAACATAATGATTCCCTTTGATTGATTAAGATTTAGGTAACAAATTTACCCGCCCGAAATGACGCCTCTAGGCAGTCAAATTAGCCCTCACTCTATCATTGTTCCTCTAAAAACTAAAAAAAATTTTCGGCTTTTTATTCAATATGTGATCCCTATTACACTTTGTGGTAACACATAAAAAATTAGAAATTCATCCCTCGCTTTGCTATCTTAGCGCGCAAATATTTTTACTGCCGCTTCACATTCGGTCTGTGAAAAACACGGAAAAACTTAACCGCACTTTGATATACAAGGTCAAACACCATGCAATTACCCTCTCTACAACCTGCCACTTTAATCCGCCGTTACAAACGCTTTTTAGCGGATGTGCAACTGCCGAACAGTGATATCACCACGTTGCACTGTGCCAACACCGGTGCCATGATCGGCTGTGGTGCAGAAGGCGACACCGTCTGGTATTCCACCTCCGACAGCACCACACGAAAATACCCAAGCTCATGGGAATTAACGCAATTAGCAAATGGTAATCTGGTTTGCATTAACACGCACCGTTCTAATCAGCTCACCTTGGATGCTTTACAGAAAAAGCAAATTCTCGAATTGGCTATGTATGATGAAATTCACCCGGAAGTGAAATACGGTGAAGAAAACAGCCGTATTGATTTTCTGCTGAAAGGTAACGATCTGCCCGATTGTTATGTGGAAGTGAAATCCATTACCTATGTGGATAACGACAAAAAACTCGGTATGTTTCCTGATGCCGTTACCACGCGCGGACAAAAACACTTGCGTGAATTGATCGCCATGAAAAAGCAAGGTCATCGTGCCGTGATTTTCTTCTGTGGGTTACACAACGGCTTCGATCATTTCCAAATCGCGAAGCACATTGATCCGAAATATCACGAACTCTTTCTCCATGCGCTCAATGAAGGGGTTGAGGCTTACGCCTATGCGGCTGAATTTGAAAAAACGCAGGGAATTCCGACCGCACTTCATCTCACAAAGGTCG